>MUIA01000030.1 GCA_002084115.1 Oceanospirillales bacterium LUC14_002_19_P2
GAAACCCTCTCCCTGAAACTGAAGGTCAATCATTTTCAGCTCAGGGCGAAGATTTACATGACCGCTCTGCGGGCATCATTCGAGCAGCTAAGGTTATTCGTTACTGCGTAACTTGAGTTAATCGTTTAATCGCTTTCATTGGGTTCCTCATTTATGTTGTTTTTATTTTGGTTGTTATCAAATTAACATGAGGGTTCCAAAGGTTAACTTATACCTTTGGCTAAATTGTTAGTGTTTTTTGTTATAACAAAAAGGAAGGTGTTGGAAAGTAAAAAAAGGTGGCTTGGAAAGCCACCCTTATGCATTAAAACAATCAGGGCAAAGGATTTTGCTGGGCATTGTCATAACGTTTTTGCAGCCTCATCCAGATCTGTGGTTTTCCACCAATGGCCTGGCAAAGTCGGTGGGCAAACAGGGCGCCAATTCGCCTTCGGCCGTGTAATACGTTTTCAATATGGCTGGACTGAATATCCATCTGGGTACAGAGATCACCTACGGTGATATAACGTCGAGCGAGGAATTTGGACAAAATCAAGCCCGGATGCGGATGGTCTTTTATTGTCATAATGGTTCCCTCCATGTTCATTATTCAGTATATGAGGAAGGGCATGGCTTCTGACAATAGTTTGCAGTCATAAAGGAATTGCTGTTCATAACTTGAAAGTCTTAAGGAGTAGACTTCCATTGACGTTTTTTGTGTGGGGATTCCCGTTCGAGCGGGAATCCCTATAGGAAAAATTTCAGTATTTTTCGAACTGAATGTTATTCGTCTCTTGGTGCCGGGCGAGCATAGAGGTCGTACTCGTCAGCATCAAAGATTTCCACATCGGTCAGGTCGCCTGGCTGCAGACCCTGACCGTTTTCCAGCCAGACCACACCGTCGATATCCGGTGCATCGGCATACGTGCGGCCAAAAACGTCGCCATCTTCATTGGTGCCGTCAACCAGTACCTGCATCTGACGACCGACTTTTTCCTGCAGTTTCTCAGCACTGATGCGTTGCTGAACTTCCATCAGGCGTTCCCAGCGTTCTTCTTTGACGTCTTCCGGTACTGCGCCTGGCAATGCATTGGCACTTGCACCATCGACGGCAGAATATTTGAAGCAGCCGACCCGTTCCAGTCGCGCTTCTTCCAGGAAGTTAAGCAGTTGCTGGAAGTCATTTTCGGTTTCACCGGGGAAACCCACGATAAAGCTGGATCGCAGGGCGATTTCCGGGCAGATTTTCCGCCAGTTCTGGATACGTGCCAGTGTATTCTCGGTGTGAGCCGGACGCTTCATGGCCTTGAGTGTCTGCTGGCTGGCGTGCTGCAGCGGGATGTCCAGATAAGGCAGTACGAGACCTTCAGCCATCAGGGGAATCAGGTCGTCAACATTTGGGTACGGGTAGACGTAGTGCAGGCGTACCCAGGCACCTAAGCGACCCAGCTCGGTGGCCAGTTCTTTCAGACGTGTTTTGACCGGCTGTCCCTGCCAGAAGTGAGTGCGGTATTTCAGGTCGACACCATAGGCACTGGTATCCTGAGAAACAACCAGCAACTCCCGGGTGCCTGCATCGACCAGGCGCTCGGCTTCTTCCAGTACATCGCCGGAAGGACGGCTGACCAGTTTGCCGCGCAGATCTGGAATGATGCAGAAACTGCAGCTATGGTTACAGCCTTCTGATATTTTCAGATAGGCATAGTGACGTGGCGTCAGTTTGATGCCTTGTGGTGGCACCAGGTCCACAAAGGGATCGTGTTCCTTTGCGGGGGGTACCCACTCATGGACAGCACCCACTACTTCTTCATAGGCGTGCGGGCCGGTAACGCTCAGTACGCTTGGGTGCACAGAGCGGATGCTGTTTTCATCCTTACCCATGCAACCGGTGACAATCACCTTGCCGTTTTCCTTGATGGCTTCACCGATGGCATCCAGAGACTCCTTTTTGGCGTCGTCAATGAATCCACAGGTATTCACCACCACCACGTCGGCGCCTTCGTAGCTGTTGACCACCTCATAACCATCCAGCTTCAGCTGGGTCAGGATACGCTCGGAGTCGACCAGGGCCTTTGGGCAACCCAGACTGACGAAACCGACCTTGGGGGATTCTGTGGACATGAAAAACAGCCTCTCTTGTACTAAGCAGCCACCGGATCGGCAGGATCCTTCACGGTAATGATGGCAAATAGAAACCGCGCATTCTAAACCAGTGGGCGAAGGAGCCAAAGCGCGAAATATACGTTGTTCTGTAATGGGATATCGGGAGAGTGCTTTCGTCAGGTATTGATAGGAAAATCATTGATTCAAATAAACGCCAAAAGACGTCTAATGACGGAAATCAATCATCAACAGAACTCTTCGGCCATTGATTCACCTTGATGTCACATTATTGTTTCAATATGCATCAATGTAGTGCGGAAATATAACGATTTAATTGAATGCCTGTTCAGGAATAAAAGGGGCCCTTTTCCAGGTTGGCGGATCATTTCAGAGCCTCCTGTCTTATTTTCAGATAAAGGTAATCCAGGTCATTGTACCCACACGCTTTATAGATAATGCGTTTGATTACCCCGTT
>MUIA01000320.1 GCA_002084115.1 Oceanospirillales bacterium LUC14_002_19_P2
CTTGTGAAGATGAGGTCATGGCAAGTTCCGGTTTGCTGTTTCCGAAGCATTTTTTTGTCAAGCCAATCGTACCAACAGATTGGACGGAACTTGCCTTTATTTATGAAATATCCGGGCTAATACTGGATAATAGTGACTTACTGCCGAAACAAGCTCAGGAAGCCGCACAGAAAATCTATGGCCTCAAGAATAAAATTGTGGGAGAAATTGAAGATATTATTGATGAAATGCGTAGCTAGCCCAAACAGCAACTGCCTCCTGTGACAAAAGAGCCAAGACTCATTCATCAAGCAATCAGCCTAAGCAGTGACGTTTTCTGGCATTCAATAATACCTTGTAAGATGCTGCCCCCATCTCCCACTGGCCATCCCGCCCCCATAACTGGCAAACTATGCCGATTATTCTTTCCCGCTGACACCACGCGCCGAACCTGAGACACCGGCCCGGCGGTGCTATGTTTGGAAAACCGTTTCAGAACCGGACGACAGAATGACGGACCAGATCGTAATCGGTGACGACGGCGTCGAACGCCAGTCACTGCGGGCCTATACCGAAATGGCCTACCTCAACTACTCCATGTACGTAATCCTGGACCGGGCGCTGCCCCACATCGACGACGGCCTCAAGCCCGTGCAGCGCCGGATTCTATACGCCATGAGCGAACTGGGCCTCAAGAACACCGCCAAGTACAAGAAATCCGCCCGCACCGTGGGTGACGTACTGGGTAAATACCACCCCCACGGCGACAGCGCCTGCTACGAAGCCATGGTGCTGATGGCCCAGCCGTTTTCCTACCGTTACCCGCTGGTCGACGGCCAGGGCAACTGGGGCTCCCCAGATGATCCGAAATCCTTCGCCGCCATGCGTTACACCGAGGCGCGCCTCGGCGCCTACGCTGAAGTCCTGCTGAGCGAGCTGGGACAAGGCACGGTGGAGTGGCAACCCAACTTCGACGGAACCCTGGACGAACCCTGCACCCTGCCGGCTCGTCTGCCCAACCTGTTGCTCAACGGCACCACTGGTATTGCCGTTGGCATGGCAACCGACATTCCGCCCCACAACCTGAAGGAAGTGGCCGAAGCCTGCATTCACTTGCTGGACAACCCGGCAGCAGGGGTGGAAGACCTGTGCGAATTCATCAAAGCACCGGACTTCCCGACCGAAGCCGAAATCATCACCCCGCGGGATGAAATCCTGAAAATGTACCACCAGGGTCGCGGCAGCCTGCGGATGCGTGCAGTCTTCATGCAGGAAGGTCCGGATATCGTCGTAACCGCCCTGCCACACCAGGTTTCCGGCGCCAAGGTGCTGGAACAGATCGCCGACCAGATGCAGAAGAAAAAACTTCCCATGGTCGCCGACCTGCGTGACGAATCCGACCATGAGAACCCTACCCGGCTGGTAATCACCCCTCGCTCCAACCGGGTCGATGCCGAGCAGCTGATGAACCACCTGTTTGCCACCACCGACCTGGAGCGCACCTACCGGGTCAACATGAACATGATCGGCATCGACGGCAAGCCCCAGGTGAAGGCGCTGGACAAAATTCTGTTCGAGTGGCTCACCTACCGGACGGAAACCGTCCGCCGTCGTCTGCAGCACCGGCTCGACAAGGTGCTGGCGCGTCTGCATATTCTCGAAGGCTTGCTGATTGCGTTCCTGAATATCGACGAAATCATCGACATCATCCGCACCGAAGATGAGCCGAAAGAAGCGCTGATGAGCCGGTTCGGACTCTCGGAGCGCCAGGCGGAAGCAATCCTCGAGATCAAGCTGCGCCAGCTGGCCAAGCTGGAAGAGATGAAGATCCGTGGCGAGCAGGATGAACTCAGCCAGGAGCGGGATGCGCTGGAACTGACACTGAGCTCTGAGCGTCGTCTCCGCACCCAAGTGAAGAAAGAATTGAAAGCGGATGCCGAAACCTTCGGCGACGATCGTCGCTCACCGCTGGCGATCCGCAGCGAAGCCCGCGCACTGTCTGAAACCGAGCTGATGACGGCTGACCCGGTCACCGTCGTACTGTCGAAGAAAGGCTGGGTACGTGCCGCCAAAGGTCATGATATCGACGCTGCCAAACTCAGCTACAAGTCTGGCGACAGTTATCTGCTGTCCGTCCAGGGCCGCAGCAACCAGGCGACGATATTCCTTGATTCCACCGGTCGGGCCTACACCATCGCCACCCATACCCTGCCCTCGGCCCGCAGCCAGGGTGAGCCGCTGACCGGCCGGGTTAACCCACCGCCCGGCGCTATTTTCGACGCAGCGCTCATCGGCAATGACGACGACCATTACCTGCTGGCCAGCGACGCCGGTTATGGCTTCGTCACCCGCATCGCCGATCTGAGCGCCCGTAATAAGGCCGGCAAGGCCGCACTGACTCTGCCCAAAGGGGCACGGGCATTGCCGCCGGTATCAGTTAAAGCGAAGGAAGAACTCTGCGTCGTTGCAATCAGCAACGAAGGCCGGATGTTGGTATTCCCGTTGAGCGAACTGCCGGTCATGGCCCGCGGCAAGGGTAACAAGTTGATCAACATTCCTTCTGCCAAGGCAGCCAGCCGTGAGGAATATGTGGTCTGTGTCGCCCTGCTTCGCGCGGACGACACCCTGGTCGTCCACTCCGGCAAGCGTTATATCCGTCTGAAGCCGTCTGACCTGGATCATTACCGGGGCGAACGGGGCCGCCGCGGCAACAAACTGCCTCGCGGTTTCCAGAAAGTTGACCGGATTGAAACCGTCAGTAAAGGGAATGATACCGAGGAATAATCGTACAGAATGCCAACCGTTTGCGGTTGGCATAGCTTTGCCTCAGGCATACCATCACATGACGAAAAAGCCCCTCATTCCGGGGCTTTTTTCGTTTTCTGGCAGCCAGTAAGCATTTCAAACCATAGTCTACATACCAAATCTCTGATCCAATGCCGGACTACTCGTTCAACAATGCAAACTTGAGATACTGGGAACCTGCTGCGCGGAATGGACGCTCAACGTCTTGATGCTGAATCCCCGGGCGGTAGCGTGAGAAAATTGTAGATTTATATACTGTTTCTCAGATAACCATAATGGCGCTCATTTCAAAACACATACACCGCTCTTTTTGAAACTGTAGAATGATCTGAACCAGTAAAAATGGACATTCGCCTAAGCTGCTTTTGCCAACTCAAAACACATGGGAGTCATATACCCCAATGAACTGTGTCGGCGGGTTCGATTGTAATCGACGTCAATGTATTCAAACACCGCCTGCCGCATCTGCGCCCGATTCATCATTGGCTCATGATGTATAGCCTCAACTTTCAATGAGTGGAAAAAACTCTCTACGCAAGCGTTATCCCAGCAGTCGCCTTTACGACTCATACTCTGATGGAAGCCGTTTTTCTCGATCATGTCTCTAAATGCCTGAGAACAGTACTGACTACCTCTATCGCTGTGAAATAGCACACCAGTAGGAAACCGGCGGCTCCAGAGCGCCATGTTCAATGCATCACAGACCAGGTCAGCTTTCATTGTGGTTCCCATGGACCAGCCTATGACTCGACGTGAGAACAGATCAATGACAACGGCCAGATACAGCCAGCCTTCGCTGGTTTGCAAATAGGTGATATCACCGGCCCATTTCTGATTGGGCGCTGTGGCTACAAAGTCACGCTTGAGCAGGTTAGGCGCAACAGGCAAAGAGTGCTTGCTGTCCGTCGTGACCCTGAATCTACGGGCGGCCCTGGGAACGAGACTCTGTCGTTTCATGCTGTCCTGAACGGTTTAAATACAGCAAGATTGTCCAATATCCTCCAGGTCCTTCTGGATGCGACGAGCACCTGAACGAGACTTACTTCGCCGGAAAGCCTCCAGAATCGACCTGTCACGGCGTCGCTGTTTGACAGCGCGATGACTGGGTCTATGGCGGGCTTTCGCCCAGCGGTTGTACCCACTTCGCGATACGCGCAGAACAGAAGCCATCCTGGCCAGAGAAAACATGCTCCTGTTCCTGAGCATAAAGCGGAAGCGCTCTATTTTTGGTTTTTCGCGAAGTAGGTGGCCGCCTTTTTTAGTATTTCAAGCTCCTCAGCCTGTACCGCCAGTTGACGCTTAAGTCTGGCGACTTCAGTCGCTAACGCAGACTCTCGTTCACTCACCGTCTTTTTTTTTGAGTGCTGCGGATCGCCACGCGTAGAGCTGGGAGTCTTGCAACCCCAACTCCCTGGCTGCTGACGGGATACTGGTTTTCTCGGCCAACCCCAGGGCTTCGGCTTTGAATTCCGGTGAATGATATTTACGTTTTTTATTGGTCGTCATGGGTCACCTCAAAGAGTGATTTTACTCTCTTAGGGAGGTGTCCATAATTACTGCCTCACATCACATCTGGGCGCTGTAAGTGTTGATGTCAATGAGCAAAATCCTGACGCCGTTGATTTTTATAAACACATGTGTTTCAAGGTGATTTCTCGCTCGCCTTTGGATGGTATGGGTAAACCTTTCCCTATCTTACATATGAAGTTATAAGTCTCGGTTTATTGTCATCGAACTGGGCAGAAGAAACGCTTAAGGCCAATAACCAGGGAAAGATCATGAAAGGCCTTGCTACCACTGACTTCGTAGACAATTGACTTCAGCCAAAACACTTTACTCTTAACAGTGTTCTCATTTCCGGCAGGGAAAAGGGAACACGCAAATGAATGCTTTCAGTTTGATAGAACAACTCTCCGTACTTCACGATCCTCGCCAGAGCTGGAAAGTGACACACAATCTTTCCGACATCCTGTTACTCACAATCTGTGCAGTTATAGCCGGCGCAGAAGGCTGGAAGATATCGCCGATTTTGGCGAAGATCGCCTTGATTGGCTGAGACAATATGGTGATTTTGAGCATGGTGCACCGTCAGACGACACCATTGCCAGAGTTGTCAGTGTCGTGAATCCCAAGCAGTTTCAACAGTGTTTTATCGACTGGATGAGAGCCTGCCATCAAGCCACTGATGGAGACGTCATTGCGATAGATGGTAAAACCGTCAGAAGCTCTTACGACAAGAGTCGCAGGCGTGGCCCCATTCATATGGTGAGTGCCTTTGCGGCGGCCAATGGTGTTGTACTCGGCCAGGTTAAGACAGAAGAAAAAAGCAATGAGATTACCGCCATCCCAGAACTGCTTGAGTTGTTGGAGATAAAAGGGGCCCTTTTCCAGGTTGGCGGATCATTTCAGAGCCTCCTGTCTTATTTTCAGATAAAGGTAATCCAGGTCATTGTACCCACACGCTTTATAGATAATGCGTTTGATTACCCCGTT
>MUIA01000319.1 GCA_002084115.1 Oceanospirillales bacterium LUC14_002_19_P2
CTCTTGTGAAGATGAGGTCATGGCAAGTTCCGGTTTGCTGTTTCCGAAGCATTTTTTTGTCAAGCCAATCGTACCAACAGATTGGACGGAACTTGCCTTTATTTATGAAATATCCGGGTTAGATGACAGAGCTTAGCTTTGTATTATTGTTGGGGATTGTGCATCAATGTTGATTAATTGACGTCGGTTTTGTGTACGAGATGTCATCAGCCAAACAGTAACAAGCTGCCAATTAAAACGGGGCAGCAATAGCGAACATACCAGGGCCAGATGCGCCAGAATAATGTCTCTTCAACCTGACTGAAACCCTGCTGTATTTCTTTCAGTCGATGGTTACGATGCATGAGCCAGCCTGCAAACAGGCAGAATAAGAGGGCATTGAATGGCTGCGCATACAGTGTTATCAGTGTGATGACGCCGCTGAACAGGGTGCTGAAATTAGCAATAATGAGGGTGCACAACAGCAGGACAGGCAGGCAGATCACCAGGCTGGCTTTCTGCCGGGAAAGTTTGCCACGTTCAGTCAGGCAGGAGACAGGAACTTCCAGCATCGAGATCGAGGATGTCAGTGCGGCAATGGTCATAAGAGCGAAAAACATGACACCTAAAATGGAGCCAATAGCACCGAGCGATGAGAAAAAGGCTGGGAGCACGTTAAACACCAGGGTATCGCTGGAGTGCAGCAGGCCATTATCATCGTAAATCATCATGCCGCATTTCAAGGCGACAAACATGCAGGGAATGACCAAAAGTCCTGCCAGAAAAGCGATACCGGTATCCAGCAGACAGACCTGAAGGGCCATCACCGGGAGATTGGCCCGCTTGCTGAGGTAAGAGCCGTAGGCCATCATGGCGCCAACCCCCAGGGACATCGAAAAAAAGGATTGTCCCAGTGCATTGAACAGTAGTGTTGGTGTCACTTTACTGAAATCCGGCACAAGATAGTGCCGAACCCCATCGAAAGCGCCATCCTGTCCGATCACACAGCCAACGAGAATAAGCAATAGAATCACCAACAATGGCATCAGGCGTGATGACCATTTTTCAATCCCTTTCTCTATCCCTCCATTCACAACGGTCAGGGTAAGCAAAATGAAGCAGGCGGTCATGACCAGATTTCGTTCCGGGGTGAAACTGACCAGCCAGTTGGCAGCTGCTTCCAGGCCGATTTCGTTGAAAACAGGCGCGAACCCATAAGCAATCAGCCAACCACCAATAATGCTGTAAAAGGCAAAAATCAGGCAGATGGTGATGACGGCAAGGCAGCCCAGTGCATGGCCGTGTTTACTGAATGCCTGAGCATGAGGCAGACGTTCCAGTGCGGTGATTGGATTGGCCTGACTGTAGCGGCCGATCATCAGCTCGGCGACCAGAGCCGGGTAGGCAAGTAATAAAGAAAGTATGAGGTAGATGATAAGAAAGGCAGCACCGCCGTTGTCTGCCACCTGAGTGGGAAAACCCCAGATATTTCCGATGCCAACGGCGGAGCCGGCGGCAGCAAACACGAAACCGAGCCGTGAACTGAATTGTCCCCGTGGTTGAGTATGGGGTTGAGAAGGGACGTCATGTCCACTGCTCATAAAGTGGGCCTCATCGCTGGCGTTATATCCTACAGGTTAGACGGCCGTATCGGCGAAAGGTTCGTTAAGGATGACAACAGCGTAGCAGGCGCGCCGGCACGAGGCCGGCGAATTGGTCAGGCGGCGTGGCGAATGGAATATTTTTCTTCGTGTTGCGCTTTCCACTCGTCGATCAGTGTACTGTTATCGTGTTGCCAGGGATGAAAGCTCGGACGGTAATAGTCGAGGTAATCCCTGAAAATCTGCCGGATTAACCCCGGGTTTCCCCACAGGAACTGAAAACCACTTTTCCAGGTGCTGGCTTTGAACAGGACGCCGTCCTTGGCCAGGAAGTGGCAGACATGGCGTGTGGTGACATAGCTGAAATGGATCGTGGTCTGAATCATCATCAGGATCCGGGTGAAATAGCTACCGCCAACGGCCTCATACGCGTCAAAGCAGACTGCTTTGTGCTCAGTTTCTTCGATGGCATGCCAGCGCCAGACGGCTTTCATTGCATCCGGTGCATCTCCCAGCCAATCCTGGGGATATCTCATCAGGGCATTGGCCATGATGGCGGTAAAGTGCTCTACGGCGCAGGTTGTAGCCAACTGCTGCTTCCGGGTCATGAGCTTCTGGCCCAGACGTGTCCAGAAGCCCAGGTGGCGGTCCAGCTTGTCGATATCGTAGCCTTGCTCGCGCAGCAGGTTGTTGTATTTATCATGTTCATGCCCGTGAACCGCTTCCTGGGCGATGAATCCCTTGATCTCCGCCAGCAGGACCGGGTCGGTGATCTCATGCTGAACGCCTCGCACAGAATCAATAAAGAGGCTGTCGCGAAACCAGTATCAACGGGTAATATACACACAGCTGCAGATAGCCCGTAACGACCAATGACAACAAAGCAAAAAATTGACCTCAGCCGAACTCCACAATTCGATTTTTTCTCCGGGATTGTTGATAAGCCAACAAACACTGAGCCAGAGACACAGC
>MUIA01000411.1 GCA_002084115.1 Oceanospirillales bacterium LUC14_002_19_P2
ACACTCGGGAATCAAGCCGGGCAGCGTCACCATAACTTATATCAGCGGTGGCCAGAGCAAAACACTCTCGGACAACGGAGCAGCGATTCTGTCTGGCGATGGTACCGGCAGCCTGATTTATGCGTCGGGTGAACTGGCCTTTGTACCGGAGTCGTTGCCTGATGCCGGTACAGCCATCACGGTCAGCTATGAACAGGGGAACCAGATCACCAGACCGGTTACGGTTGAGGTGGACGGAAGCGGCACGGCTACTGGCACTATCCCCGGTGCGCCTCTGTTGCCGGGCAGTGTAAAACTGACCTTTACCTGTGAGCGGATTGGAGAGGTTCCTAGTGCCTGGAAAGGCACCAACACCAAACCTATTGAGATCTATGACCGGGTTTACAACGTCACCCATACCGCATCCGATGACAGTACCGGCGGATGGAATGACCGGGCTGGTTCCATCAACTATGCCACCGGCGAGTTCTCCATTGAGGCCGAACAGAACTACAGCTATGAGACCTACAAGATCAACGCCTATGATTTCGAGCTCGCAGGCAAGGTCTATACCCGACAGCGCATTGAGGGCGACACCACCACACTGACGGAAACCTATCAGGGTAATACCATGTCAGTATTGGCGCAGGAGAATGCACTTTCCCATCAGCCAGAAACTGAAAGCGTTACGGTACCTGATCTGGTTATCCGTCTGTTGCCCAATATGTCAGAACCGTTGGTACCGGGCTCCGTGATGTTTGAGTTTGGTGGAGCGTTCTATCAGGACCGGGATGGTGCCATTATCCGGAATCTCTCCACCGCCACCAATGCGGGCACCATCGTCGGCAGCATTGATTACACCGGCGCACAGGTGACCCTCAGCCAATGGCCGGATGGTGCCAGTCCATCGGTGAATCTGGTAGCCACTGCCACAACGGCGGCGGGTTATCAGACGGACAGGGTCGCCTTTCGTACACCTGGTGCACCGATTCGCACCGGCAGTTTGCAAGTCAGTGCCCTGCGTGCCGATACCGGTGCCACTATCAGTACCCAGGCGGATAACAATGGGCTGATCAGCAGTCCGGAGATGCTGGGTTATATTGATTACCAGAGCGGCTGGTGTCAGGTGGAATTCACCGATGGCGTCAATCCTATCCATGTCATTCCACAGTCCATTCGTTTCAACAGTGTGGTGCTGACCAGTATTCCGTTGGATAGTAATCTCATCGGGCTTGATCCGGTACGTTTACCTGCTGATGGGCGGGTACCCATTTATCGTCCCGGTGATGTGGTGGTGCTGGCCCATACCGGTACCACCACGGTGAACTCACCCACGGCCGGACAAATGGTCGCGTTAAGTCGGGACCATCAGGCTGAAATCACGGTAACGAACGACTCCGGTACTCCCATCAATAGTGCGGATTACGCTGTGGATCTGGAAGCCGGCACTATAACTTTTGCAAACGATCTGACCGGTACGCTCACCATTCATGATCGTATTGAACAGATGGCGCTGGTCAGCGATGTACAGATCAGCGGCGATCTCAGTCTGGCCACCCCGTTGGCGTGGGATTTTCCGGCAGATAAAACACTGGTCAGCAGCGCCGTCGTCTATGGAGATCTTCAATCCCGGGTACACGACGAGTTCACTCAACGCACCTGGGATAGCGGCGAGCCCAACTGGAGCAATCATCGCATCGGGGACGACACCACTGCACAGTACAACCTGATCAACTATCCCATCGAGGTCAGCAACAAAGGCGCGGTAGATGGCCGGTGGGCAATCATATTCACCAGCAGCAGTACCTTTCAGGTAGTGGAAGAAAACCTCGGTATTATCGCTACCGGTTCAACCAGCAGCGATTGTGCCCCCCTTAACCCGGAAACCCATGTCCCGTATTTCATCATCCGCTTTGATGGCTGGGGTAGCGGCTGGAGTAGTGGCAATGTGCTGCGTTTCAACACCACCGGCGCATTGGCTCCCTGTTGGCTGGTGCGAACCGTCCTGTCGGGTCAAGGTACAACCGATGATGACCGTTTCACCCTCCAGATTCGGGGGGATGCAGACTGATGGCCACCCTCGCAATCGGCAATGGCAGTCAGATTAATCCTTTCCTGATTCAGACGCCTGCTGACTTTGAGGCAGTCTGGCATCATTCGGAAAATTATTACTACGAGCTGACCACCGATCTGGACATGGATGGTCGCTATCTTAGCCAAAACGACAATGGCGGCAGTTTCCATCTGGATGGCAAGGGCTACAAGATCATCAACATGACCTGTGGTAATTACTGGCACTTCTGGGGCAGTGGCGATATCCGCAATATTGAGTTCTACATTGTCAGCGGTCTTACCACCGGGCTGCACCAGACTTGCTACAACGGGGCAGTACTACAGAATGTGCGGGTTCATTGGCAGCATAGCAGTGAAGTTTACCTGTCTCGTGATTGGCCTCAGGGACAGCCTTTCTATCAGAACGTCGTACTCAGTGGGCTGGCAACGCTCAAGCATATCGCTAACCAGGGTGGTTTCGATGCCAGCGGTTGTTATGTGGCGATGAACCGTGATCCCAACAACAACGATGGTGTCCTGATCAGCGATATCTATGATCCGGCGGAGTACGTCAACCTGGATCCTGCCCTCTGGAATCTGACGTCAGGAAGTGTTCCATCTCTGATCCCCCAGACCGGCGACTACAGTCGCTATACCCATGTGCTGGGTAGCACATTAGTCGACGGCAGTCCTGTACCGAGAACAGTAAGGGCGGTGACCATGCAGCGCCATGAACTGATCGCACAGCTAGATAGCGCAGGCGATGGCAGCTTTGAGCTGATCACCAGCCCCTACACGGATGGGATTCTGGTTTATGCCTTTGATGAGTACGGTAGCCTGCTTAAAACTGATACGGCTTACGGTATTGGTGCGATTACGCATCCCCAAACACCCAACGGCTATCGCTATATCTGTATTCAGGCCGGTACGACGGACATCACACTTCCCACCAAACCTTGGCCGACGGATCAGCTAGCCAGCGGTACTGCCATCTTTGAAGCCCATAAACTCCGCCAACCCATACTGCACGGACCTGTAACACCGAAAAGGATTCTTGGCTGATGGGAAGTTACATTCCAAACCCGAACGCATTGGTATTGTCAGTACAGGGCGGGTATGACGCACCGGCTGCCGCCAATGTGGTGCTTGATGTTCCATCACCGGATGCGGCGCAGACCTTTGTCAGTGGCACGGTGTTATTGAACGGTGAACCGGTAGATAAAGAAATTGTGGTTGTTTCCTTCCGGCAACAACAGCGGCAGGGACAATTGCCGGAGCGTACAATTATCACAAGCGGTCAGAGTGGAACAGATGGCCGTTTTGAGATTGACCTGAACGGTTTTGCCGAGCCGGTACTGGTACTTGCCATGGATGACTATGGCGATACCTGGCAGGCGAATACCCACTACATTGTCGGCGATGTGGTTCACCCCAGAACAGGAAGGTTTGCAGGCTTTGTCTACGAGTGTCTGGCGGAAGGGATATCAGGCTCATCGGAGCCGGAATGGTGGGTGGATAACGGCAGCACCAATACCGGACTGGTGGGAACCGCAGTCTTCAAAGCACGTCCTTTCTATCAGGCCATAGTCCACGGCCCTTTGCTGCCGCCCATAAGCAACAGCACTGGCGATGGCTGATTACATTCCGGATCCTGCGAGTCTGACACTGGAGGGTAGCCATGATTATTCAGTGCCTGGTGGAGCCAATATTTCACTGGATGTCGCATTCGGTGAACCAGTCAAACCACCGTCTGGTAGCTGGCCGGTCGCGCCATCCGTTATACGCCGCTGGCAAAGTGACTGGCAAAAGGCCACCCGCAATGAAGCGATGACGGGAGCAGGATGGCATCTTGCCGAACAGGCGGAAAGAGCTGTGAAGCTGCATACCAGTGATGCATCACAGAGGCCGGAACCAGCCTTTCAGCCGGCATGGGGAAAAATACCGGCTCAGGACGTTCATACCAGCCAGGGTTGGGGCAACGGGCAAACCAGCCAGATATCCACAGGCGGGCTATGGGGCGATGTGCCGCCAAAGGATGCCTTTCCCGCCAACACAGGCTGGGATGCCAGTATTTTGCCCACAGAGGCCGCCTGTGGGGCCTGGTGGGGCAACCCGCCGGGAAAGGATAATACCCGCGCCGGAGGCTGGTTTCGGGTGCTGGCGCACTCTGCGGATGACCGCGACAGGGCCAGCTATCTACCGGAGCCCAGCCGTCTATCGTTTGTGTTCAGGAGTGCGCTGTATACGCCGGAGAACAACACGGACATCTGGTTTGCCTTTGGTCACAAGATTCCACCCAAACCGGTACAGCCAAGAGAAAGCCGTAACGTTCTCTCATGGAACCAGGCAGCGACATATCACACGTTACAGCAACTTCCCTGGGGAGAAGGCTCTAGCGAACAACGCAGGGATGCGGACTACCGGATTCGCTTTGCCGCCAACACCGAGCCCGTCGATTCTCCGGATCCCACCACCCCGGACAGACCTGCCGAAAAGGACACCTGGCTGATCATGAACACGATTAACACCGTTACCTTGCCGGGCAGGACACCGCTGGATATCACTGACCTGACCATTAGCCTGGATATCGACAGCTTTACCTGGTCGCTGATAGCCAAGGTCAACAACCGGCCAACGCTGGCACGGGTGCAACCTGATAGTGACGGCCCAAAGCATATTGAGGTCGCAATTAACGGCTGGACCTGGGTCTTCATTATCGAGCGTTACAGTAGCGACAGACGCTTTGGTCGGGAGCAGTACACCATCCGGGGCGAGAGCCGGACAAAGCTGCTTGCCGCTCCTTACGCCCCTCGTCGTTCACTCACAGAAACCTCACCCATTAACGCCAAACAGGCAATGGAAAACGAGCTGCTGAACACGGGCTTTGCCATCGACTGGAATACCAGCGGTGAAGGGAGCACGCCAGACTGGACAATGGACGGTGGTGTTCTTTCTTATCAGGATCTGACGCCTATGCAGGTCATTGCCCGAATAGCCACCACAGCAGGTGCTGTGATTATCCCCGCCGCTGCCAGTGACGCCTTGACGATCCAGCCACGCTATCCGTTCAGTCCCTGGCATTGGCAGGATGAAAGTACTGTGGTCAGCCACAGCGTTCCCGAGAGCATGATGGTCAGCATGAGCGCGGAATGGCGGGCTGAGCCTGAGTACAATGCCGTTTATGTATCCGGCACCCATACCGGTGTCGCCGTAGAGGTCACTCGTGCAGGTACCGCAGGGGATCAACCGGCACCGGATATTGTCGAGAAGTGGTTGACGGATGTAAACCTGAATACCGAACGTGGAAGGAATGAACTTAGCAAGGGCGGCAATCAGGAAATAGTCTCGCTGGATATTCCACTGACTAGTCTTGATGAGCCTCCGGGACTGGTGATGCCAGGTAAGCTGGTAGAAGTTACCGAAAGTACCGGAGCATGGTATGGCCTATGTCTTTCCACCAGCATCCGAGCTCCCCGCTCCGGAGCCGCCAAAGTCACACAAACGGTTGAGCTGGAGAGGCACCACTGATGGCAACTACCAATATCTGGAAACAGTTTTCGTCGCTATTACCTTCAAACATCAGGGCAATTGTTACCATCATCAGTAATAACGGAAATGGCACAAGCACAGTCGAGCTTCGTGATGGTAGCCTTATCACAGCAACAACGATAGGTGAAGGCTGGCCACCGGGGAGCGTAGTGCTAATGGATAATAATCAGCTAAAAAGCCAATTACCCAGCCTTCCGTTGTACCAACGCTCAGTGTAGGACATTCACCCTTCTTTGAAATCATGGGGTCAAAATGGGCTCATTTGCCGGGGATTATATGGGGTATTAAGGGGATAACCCCATAAAAACAACGTTCCAACAGCCTAAATTAGTTATATAAAATCAAACAGTTAGCACCGCATAGGCAAATTCTATTAAAGCGGCGTATAATTGCGCCACTTTTTTTATCTGCCCGAAATATCGCGGCTGACAAGCAGTCAAGCGATCTCCAATGGCAGGCTAGAGTCGGGGTGCAGCCACCTGCCCGGTCCTGACGGGCGGTAGCGTACCGGCGATTTCATCGCCTGATGTCCTGCGCAGTGATGACAGAGTCACGCCCTGGCAAACCGGCAACCGATAATCTGGAAACATAGCGGAGTCCCGTGAAGTACCTGATAGTTGGCCCATCATGGGTAGGCGATATGGTGATGGCACAGACCCTGTTCATCACGCTGAAACAGCAATACCCGTCTGCCGTCATTGATGTCCTGGTACCCGCTTGGAGTCGGCCACTACTGGCGCGTATGCCGGAAGTTCGTCAGGGACTGGATATGCCACTGGGGCATGGTTCGCTGAATCTATCCGTCAGGCGCCGCCTCGGCAAACAGCTGGCTGCCGAAGGCTACGACCAGGCCATCATCCTGCCCAACTCATTCAAATCTGCGTTGATTCCTTTTTGGGCAGGCATCCCCAAACGTACGGGCTGGCGGGGCGAAATGCGCTATGGCCTGCTCAATGATCTTCGAATTCTCGACAAAACCGTGTTACCGCTGATGATCCAGCGTTTCATCGCATTGGGTTATCCCAAAGGCAGTGTACTGCCAGAATCCTATCCCGCGCCTGCACTCGTCGCCGATAGCGATAACGCGAATCAAGCACTGAAGACATTTAACCTGTCCTTGGGTCGCCCGGTTCTGGCACTGTGCTCGGGTGCCGAATTTGGCCCGGCCAAACGCTGGCCAGAACAACATTTTGCAGCTATCGCCAATGAAAGACTGGGGCAAAGCTGGCAAGTCTGGTTATTTGGTTCACAAAAAGACGAAGCTGTTTGCAACAGCATTGTTCAGCAGGTTCCTCAGGAGCGCCAGGCGAATATCCACAACCTGGCCGGCAAAACACAGCTAGCTGATGCCATCGACCTGCTATCACTGAGTGATGAAGTTGTCAGCAATGATTCAGGTCTGATGCATATTGCTGCCGCATTAAGCCGCAATCTTGTGGTCGTCTATGGCTCGACATCTCCCGGGTTCACGCCACCACTGAATCCAAACAGCGTGATCGTCCAGTCAACACTATCCTGCAGTCCCTGCTTTCAGAGAACCTGTCCACAGCAACACACGGATTGTCTGAAGCAACTGTCACCTTCACAGGTACTTACAGCGCTTGAGCAACTGGCCGACCGTTCTACTGTGAGGGAGATGACAGCATGAAAGCACTGGTCATCAAAACCTCCTCAATGGGCGATGTGATTCACACCCTGCCGGCACTGACAGATGCCTCGGAAGCTATTGAAGGTATCCGTTTTGATTGGGTGGTCGAAGAAGGTTTTTCCGAGATTCCAGCCTGGCATCCGGCCGTTGACCGTGTTATCCCGGTCGCTATTCGCCGCTGGCGAAAACACCCGCTCAGCACGTGGCGAAATGGCGAATGGCGGAAATGCCGGGAAACTGTCGACCAAACAAACTACGACATCGTCATTGATGCACAAGGATTGTTGAAAAGTGCCTGGCTCACCCGCTATACGCACGGGCCTGTGCATGGTCTGGATAAAAACTCAGCGCGTGAACCCGTTGCCGCCCGTTTTTACGACATGCCCCACGCTATCGCAAAAAACCAGCATGCGGTTGAGCGGGTCAGGCAATTACTCGCCCAGTCCCTCGGTTATGAAATGCCAGGACACAAAGGGCACTTCCATCTGGATTCTGACTACTTTATTGATATTCAGGGGATTCGCCCCATCCAGCAATATATGGTTTTCCTGCACGGCACGACCTGGGAAACCAAACACTGGCCAGAAACATACTGGTGCGACCTGGCCCGTCGAGTGACCCAAAGCGGGTTTGCTGTCTGCCTGCCATGGGGCAATGAAAATGAACGACTGAGAGCGGAACGGATCGCAACAGCAGTAGACGGTGTTCGTGTACTGCCACAGCTCAATCTCCGTGATATCGCCAGTGTCATTGCCGGCGCCAGTGCTGTTGTTGCTGTCGATACGGGTCTGGGTCATTTGACGGCGGCACTGGAAGTGCCGGCGGTTTCTCTCTATGGCCCAACCAGCCCAGATCTGGTGGGCGCCTACGGTGAGAACCAGGTACACCTGACACTCGATCAATGCCCTCCCAGTCAGACTCAAAACGTAGAACCGCCCATATTCGCCCCCATGACAGCGGATATCGTCTGGCAGCAACTCAAACCCATTATCAGAACACCAGGCAAATCAGCCACTGGCAAACGGCTCAAGGGTAAAGCCCACGAGCCCACAGGAACCCGATGAGACTGGCTTTTATTCTTTATAAATTTTTCCCGTTTGGCGGCCTGCAGCGGGATTTCCTCCGCATTGCACTGACCTGTCAGGCACGGGGACATGACATCGCTGTTTATACCATGCAATGGGACGGCGATCGTCCGGAAGGTTTTGAAATCCACACGTGGAAACCCCGTACGCTTAGCGCCCACGCCAGAAACGAAAAGTTTCATGCACATGTCTTTGCCAGACTGACACAAAAGCCGGCCGATGTAGTCATTGGCTTTAACAAGATGCCGGGACTGGATGTCTATTACGCTGCCGATACCTGCTACGAAGATAAGGCCAGACACCTGCGCAGCCGCTGGTATCGATACGGTGCACGTTATAAACACTTTTCGTCGTATGAACGATCAGTCTTTGATCGCGACAGTCATACCGAATCGCTGCTGATTTCAGGGGCTCAGAAGCCTTTGTTTGAAAAATACTATGGTACCGCACCGGAACGACTCCATCTGTTACCACCAGGAATATCACGCGATCGTCGGCGTCCTGAAAATGGCCACGCTATTCGAGCAGAGTTCCGTCAGGCATTCGGTATTAACGACGATGAATTGTTGCTATTGATGATTGGTTCAGGTTTTAAAACCAAGGGGGTGGATCGCGCCCTGTTATCCATCAAAGCACTACCTGATGCATTGCGGCGCAAAACCCGCTTGTTTGTGATCGGACAAGACAATCCCAAACAGTTCCAGCTACAGGCTCACAAACTGGGCATTGCACGACAGATTACGTTTTTTTCTGGACGAGATGATGTCCCTCGTTTTCTGCTCGGTGCCGATCTGTTGATTCATCCGGCATACAACGAAAATACCGGCACGGTACTGCTGGAAGCACTGGTCGCCGGCCTTACGGTTTTCTGTACCGATGTCTGTGGCTACGCCCATTACATCACAGATGCCAGGGCAGGTGAGCTGATTCCGGCACCGTTTAACCAGCAGGCAATGAACACACAATTAATCAAGATTCTTGAATCAATGGAACAGCGTAAAGAGTGGCAGGCAAACGCACTGACGTTTGCAGACACTGCCGATATTTACAGCATGCCGGAACATGCTGCTGACCTGATTGAAACGATTGGCATCCGCCTGACGGGAGCTACTGCCTGATGTTCTGGTTACGTGATGATTTCAAGCAGGCCTGGCAAGGCTGCGATCCGTTCGAAAAAGTGGAAACACTGCAGGGCAAAGTCTATCGACAACTGGAAGCGCGCAAAACCCTGCAGTTCGAACAAGATGGTAAGAGTTTTTTCGTCAAAATCCATCGGGGCATCGGCTGGAAAGAAATTCTCGACAACCTGATTCGTTTACGCACACCGGTACTGGGTGCTGGCAATGAGTGGCGTGCTATCCGGAAGCTGGAATCACTCGATGTAAAAACCATGACAGCCGTCGCTTTTGGCGAAAAGGGCAACAACCCCGCACGTCAAAAGTCGTTTATAGTGACCGAAGATCTGATTGATACCATCAGTCTTGAGGATCTCTGTGCACAATGGCCTGCACACCCACCGTCGTTCCACCTAAAAAAAGCGTTGATTGAAAAGGTCGCGGATATCAGCCGTCGCCTGCACAGTAACGGCGTAAATCACCGGGATTTTTATATCTGCCATTTTCTCCTTCATATCCCTGATGGTATTGCCGGCATTAATCCTGACAATCTGATCCTTTTCCTGATTGATCTGCACCGCAGTCAGATCCGGGAAAAAACACCGAAGCGCTGGCTTATCAAGGATATCGCCGGACTCTGGTTTTCTGCTTTCGATATTGGCTTGACCCAGCGTGATATTTACCGGTTTATCCGAATCTACACCGGGCTACCACTAAGAGAAGCCTTTATACAGTACCAGTGGCTATGGCACCCTCTGGAGCGCAAGGCTCAAAAGCTATATCACCGTTATCACCGGAAACTGGATAATGGTGACCGGCTGTGACAGAAGCACAAAAACAACGTCGTATGCTAACCACCACTCGCTGGAATATTGAACCAGACGTCCGTGACACCAACATAGCGGAAGCATTCCGCTCACTGGAAACCGTTTTCGCTATTGAGCCAACAGGCTCACTGGCAGCCGCCGACTCAGAAAGCATGGTATTTCGCCACGACATCGGCGGCAAACCGTTCTACGTCAAACGCTACCATTCAACCAAAGGTCTACGCAGTTGGCTGGGCTGGAGCCGTATCCGCATTGAGTGGAAAAACCTGTTGCTGTTCCGACGCCTCGGGGTACCGGCAGCGCCGGTCGTTGCGTATGGTCAGGAACGTTGTCTCACCAAAACGATTCGTGGTGCGCTGATCACGGTTGGCCTGGAAAATACACGGGATCTGGCCACCATGGTGCAGGAGAACTCACCACTGCTGCGTGACCGGCCCTGGGTACAAAACGTCAGTCACCAGGTAGCAGAAGCTGCTCGCAAATTACACGACTACGGTTTTGCTCATAACGATTTCAAATGGCGCAATATCCTCGTTACTCAGGAGAAAGAAACACCTCAGATCTACCTGATTGACTGCCCGACCGGACAACGCTGGTTTGGCTATTCGCTTCGATACCGGGTACTCAAAGATATTGCCTGCCTGGACAAAGTGGCAAAACAGCAGCTAAGCCGCACCCAACGCCTGCGCTTCTTCCTTGATTATCGCGGCCAGGCGACACTGCGCAGCAGGGACAAAAAGGATATCCGTAAAATACTGTCATTTTTCGAGGGACGCGAATGACTGACTTAGCGTCCCTGACGACACTGCCCAGCCTGACAGCGGAACACCTTGTTACTCTGCCCCGGCAGCCAGACACTCCATTCAATCTCAAAACAGATAACGGTGTGATTACTTGTCTGGAAGTACTGCGTTTTCTGCCCGGCAAACGTCTGGTTGTACGTGCCAAACAGGATAACCAACAGATTATCGTTAAATGTTTCTACGGAAGCGGGGCCCATCGTTACTACCAGCGTGAATTGACAGGTATTAATGGCTTTATCAATGCGGGGATAGATACGCCGGCTTTACTTGGTAGCAGTAGCGAACAACAGGCACTGCAAACCATCGTGACGGAAGACCTTGGCAAGATAGCGTCATTGGAGCAAGTCTGGCAACAGGCGACACTCGACGACTATCAACGCCGATGCTGGCTACAAAAAGCAGCAATATTACTCGCACGGCTACACAATGCCGGTGTTTGTCAGGAAGATATTCATCTTGATAACCTGCTAATCTGCAATGATCGCCTGTACATGATTGACGGCGGTGGCGCGTCTGTCAGCACCACATCACTCCCAGAAAAACAAGCTCGCCATAATCTTGCCCTGTTCATGGCTGTGCTTTTTCCACGTTTCGACCATTTTGTCGATGATGTGTTATCCGCCTATGCCACCGAAAACACTGCAGCGACCCACTGGTCAAAAACAGATTTTCTAAAAAGCGTGCTGCAACTGCGTAAATGGCGCGAACGATTTATCCAGAAATCACTGCGCAAATGTACTGATTTCAGGGTAGAAAACAGTAAACGACATTTTGCTGCTTTTGGTCGCCAGTACGACGATGCCGCACTGCAAGCGCTGGTTGCCAACCCGGAAGCCTTCATTGCCAACGGAAAAATTCTGAAACTGGGCAGAACCAACACCGTTGCTATCGTCAGCCTCGACAATGAACGCAAGGTACTGATCAAGAAATACCAAAGCACGAAAGGCATCTTGCACAAATATCTGCGAACCCTGCGCTCATCAAGGGCACGAAAAGCCTGGCTCAATGTTCACCTGTTACAATTTTTGGGTATCGATACACCTGTGCCAATGGCCATGCTGGAACACCGGACAGGGCCTGCCATCACCTGCAGCTATATCATCACGGAATTTGTTCCCAGCACGCATGCTATGGCGTATTTCGCTCCATCGCAGGATGCTTTACCGGAATGGCCACAGGTCGCTTCTGACATTGGCGACATTCTGATCACTCTAAAACGCAGCGGCGTCTATCATGGTGACCTGAAAGGAAACAATTTTCTGATCAGAAATAATAAGCCTCTGCTTATAGACCTTGACGCCATGACGTCGTATAAACGGCGGTTTTGTTTTGAACGCCTCTTTCGCAAGGACCTGGAGCGATTCAGCCGTAACTGGAAAGACAATCCACGTGCGGAAGCGCTCTTTCGGCCAGTCATTGAGGCATGGAAACAAGCTTGATGACCGGGTCGCGCACCAGCCGACTCTGAACAAGTCGTGTTCCCTCTCCTTAGGCCTTCACCGGCGGTGGACAGGACGATCGACGTAAGAATCACACTTCAGTGACATATCGTCGTTTATTCTGGCCTCCTTTGCCCAACGAGGCCTCAGGCGAGGGTCAATGAAACGCAATATGGACACAGGTCTGGCAACGATCTGCCACCGTACTTTTTAACTCAATATCGTGATTAAAGGATTCAGGAACAGGCTATGGTAATTCTCGGTTTATCCGGTGCAATCAGCCACGATCCATCCGCTGCCGTCTATATCGATGGAAAGCTGGTCGCCGCCGTTGAAGAAGAACGTTTAATCCGGGACAAACACGCCAAAGGCAAAATGCCTCTGGAATCCACCAAGTTCGTTCTGGAACAAGCTGGCCTGAAGCCGGAAGATGTCGATGTCGTGGCTGTACCACTGGCACCTATCAGCATTCTGAGCCCTGCCCGCTGGCACTACGCTAAGCGCTACTGGTACGCCCCTGACCGTGCACTGGACGCCATCTTTAACGGCAACCGCCGTTATCGCCGTTACGTCTCCAACATCCGCAAGATGCTGGAGTCCCTCGGGTTCGAATGGGGCAAGTTTGAGTTTGAGCCGGTAGAACATCACCTGGCCCACGCCTCCAGCTGTTACCACCTGAGTGGCTTCAAGGAAAAGACCGCGATCATGGGTGTGGACGGCAAAGGCGAATACGCCACCACTTTCTTTGGGTATGGCGAGAATGGCGTAATCCACAAGATCAAGGAGTTCTACGACCCAGACTCCCTCGGCGGACTCTATGGCGCAATTACCGAATACCTCGGCTTCGATATGCTGGATGGCGAGTACAAAGTCATGGGCATGGCGCCCTATGGCGATCCGAAAAAATACGATCTCTCTCGTCTGATTGACTTTGACGGCAAGGACTTCCGGGTTAACACCCAGCTGGTCAACGTTGTTGGCATGCGTCGTTACAAGGAAAACGGCAAAGGGTTCTACTTCACACCGGAACTGATTAAGTGGCTGGGTCCACGCCGTAAAGGTGATGTCGCTGACGATCCTTATATTCACTACGCCGCCGCCATACAGGCACTGTATGAAACTGTCGTATTGAAACTGATGGATCACTATCTGGGCGATATCATCAAAGAAACCGGAAAGATTGCATTCTCCGGTGGTGGCGCTCTGAATGTTAAGCTGAACCAGAAGATTATTGCGCGCCCTGAAGTTAAGGAGCTGTTCGTTCAGCCAGCTTCCGGTGATGCGGGTACTGCTATCGGTGCAGCGTCGTTTGCTTCCGTCAAGCGTGGTGTGGAAGTGGAGAAGATGACGCACGTTTATCTTGGCCCCTCATTCACCAACGAACAGGTCATCGAAGCCTGTGAGGAACATCCAGACAAACCCAAGTTCCGCAAAATTGACAATGTGCCCCAGAACATTGCCAAAGTGCTGGCCGATGGCAACCCTGTAGCCTGGTTCCAGGGTCGCATGGAATTTGGACCGAGAGCCCTGGGACGTCGAAGCATTATCGGTTGCCCAAGCTTCAAAGGTATCGCAGACCGAATCAATGAACAGATCAAGTTCCGTGAGCGCTGGCGCCCCTTCTGCCCCAGTATGCTGGACCGGGTATCCAAGGAGATGTTCAAGGTTGACCATCCGGCGCCGTATATGACATTCACCTTTGAAGTGAACGAAGAGTGGAAAGAGCGCGTACCAGAAGTCGTACACGAAGACGGCACGTCCCGAGGACAAGCGGTCAGCAAGGAGACCAACCCGCGTTATTACGAGCTGTTGGAAGAAATGGAGAAGCTGACTGGCAACGGCGTGGTACTGAACACGTCCCTGAACCGTCGGGGTGAACCCATCGTTTGCACGCCGACAGACGCACTGAATATGTTCTTTGGATCAGACCTGCAATACCTGATCATGGAAGATATTCTTGTCGTCAAAGGCGACTTCCCTGAGTTCGCCTAACCCTGCCATTATTGTGCGCGCAACCTGTAACGGGTAGCGCGCACAACCCCACATAGAGGCTGTTGCAAAAGCCCAATTCAGTGGCATAGGCGATGACCTTATTCTGCAATAGCACCTTATGCTGCTCTCAATATATTCTCTACCTCTTTTTCATGGCAATGCAGATCACCTCGT
>MUIA01000236.1 GCA_002084115.1 Oceanospirillales bacterium LUC14_002_19_P2
AACACCGATTCTGGAAAACCGGAAAAAGTGTTCAAGACTTACCAGAATCAGTGTTCAAGACTTACCAGAATGGGTGTTCAAGAGTTACCAGAATCGGTGTTCAAGTTGTGCCAGAATACGCAGATGGCACTGGTAATGGCAACGGCGAGGATTTTCTTGCTGAACGTAGTCATGGAGATTGCAGCCTCCAGATGGCGTTTGGATGAATGAGGAGTCTGGCGGACAGGAGTGGGTAATCACCAGGATGGTCGACAGGCGACCGGTGATCCATCTGTTATCATCGGCTGTCGTCAGGGTAGACCCTGAACTCAGGGTGTGGACAGCCATCCCTGTTCCGGATGGGGGCAATCTACGTGGTATGGGAGAGGATGTTGTTGATTTGTATCAACTGATGTCCGGACGGCAGTGACCTGCTGGGGGAGGACGGGCATTTGAACTGATTGGGTATAGGCTGAGAGGCATATCAAGAATACTCGCCACCAGAATCAGAGCCATCTATGAGCACCGTGCCGTTACGCTATCGTTACGCTTGGTTGTTATTTTTTGTCGTTTTTGCCATTAAAGAGGGACGCGCATTGGAAACCAAAGACTGGGGACAGGCATGGCTGGAGGGGCAGACCGGGTTTCATCGTGATGATGTCAATCCGCTGCTGGTCGATTACTGGCCCACGCTGGCGGCGGATGAGGGGGAGTCTGTACTGGTGCCGCTGTCCGGGAAAACGGTTGATATGATCTGGTTGGCCCGGCAGCATCGAAACGTGTATGGGTCAGAGCTGGTGGAGCAGGCGGTTGCGTTGTTTTTCGCAGACAATACCCTGCAACCCGTGACGACTCAAACCGATACCCATGTCTGGTGGAAAGCCGAGAATATCACGATTATCCAGGGGGATTTTTTCATGATACCCGCCGGGAGTCTGGTGGATGTCACGGCATTCTATGACCGCGCTGCGCTGGTGGCTTTGCCCTCCGAACGGCAGCCTGACTATGTGGCAACGATGATGGCCATGGCGCCGGCGCTGAAGCATGGTCTATTGATCACGTTGGATTATGCACCTGAGCTGGCTGGTGGGCCGCCCTACGCTGTCAGCCCGGATACGGTCGGTTCGCTTTATGGGCAATGGTTTGATATCAAGTTACTGGGTTCTGCACCGCCCGAGAGAATACCCTCACGCATGGCGGGTGCTGATGTCTCTTCTCTGGTTGAGCATGCGTTTTGGCTGACCCGAAAAGCCTGTGCCTGCTGAGCGAATGAAAACCGTTCAGTTTGACAGGTAGTCAATCACGCAGAAAAGGTCTGGCAGTATTTTACAGGCCTTTTCCTGAACATCATTGTCCGGTGTGTTGAGGTCGGGAATCATGATGCTGCGGCAGCCCGCCGCCAGTGCAGAACGCATGCCTGTGTTGGAGTCTTCCAGCGCCAGGCAGGCAGAAGGCATTGTTCCCAGCCGCCGTGCAGCCAACAGGTAAGATGCAGGCGCCGGTTTTGGGTGGTTGATCATTTCGCCGGAAACGATGGTCTGGAAATAATCCGACCACGGGTAATGTGCCATCACCCGGTTAATTTTTGCCTGATGTGCCGAAGTGACCAACGCCATGGGGATCTGACGTTCATGCAGAAAATGCAGGAGTTCCTGGCTGCCCGGTTTACAGTCAATGCCGGTTTTCCATCCTTCTGTTTCCCGTGCGGCCAGTTGTTCCATGAATGCCACTAAATCAAATCCATATCCGCCCAGTTGCGTAATCAGATGAAAACAATCCGACAGACGGATACCGATGAACTGCTGGTAGACAGTGTCATTCAGGTCAATGTGGAAATCAGCAGCCGTTGCCTGCCAGATTCGCTGGTAGAAACGCTCGGTATCAATCAGGGTGCCATCCAGGTCCAAAAGAACGGCGGCGGGTATAAAAGGCATGACACGGTGTCCCCGGTTATTCTGTGGCTGGAATTATCGGTTTTGTGGGTAGGTTGACTCAAGACCGGCGCGTGATTTTGTGATTTGCGGTAACGATTCCTGTCTCGACTATGGCATTATCAAAGGCATCCATAACAGCAATAACAATGATGCCGAGATGATCGCCTATAGCGCCGGAGCCCGCTTTCCGTTGTTTGATGATTATTCTGTTGGAGTTCTTGATGACCAGACGTTCTTGCCGCTGTTGGAGCAGTATCGTGCCCAGGTCTTTGCCAACACATTGACGTTTTCTGCCTGGGAAGCCTTGAATGCGAGTGAACAAAACGCGTTGAAAACCTGGCAGCAGCACGCCGACAGCCTGGTACGATTAAATCTTGTGCTCTACCAAGGGGATGCCTTTATCGGCTGGAGCTGGGGGCGACAGTTGGATCAGGAAACCTTTTATATGGCCAGCAGTGCGATTTTGGAGCTCTGGCGCCGACGCGGCATCTATTCCGCCTTATTGCGTTGGTTGCTGACGCAGTTGAATGCGCAGGGGGTGCAGATTGTTCGGAGCCGTCATCTGGCGACCGACAATGCCATTATCATTCCCAAGCTGAAAGCCGGCTTTGTCATGACCGGGATGGAACTCTCCGATGTGGCCGGCACTCTGGTGCAGCTCAGTTATTTTTTCAATAAACGACGACGCGAAATGCTCGATTTCAGGGCCGGTTTCCGGCTGGAAGACCGGGGGCTTCTGGAACATTTGTCGCTGTAATCCTTGTCCCATGTCAACTCAGGGTGTTTTTTCAGGGGGATATAATCATCTTGTCAGGTGGTTTATCTGGAATCACAACAAGAGAGGAGCAGGCTATGTACGAGAAAATCTGGTTAGCAGGTCTGGGCGCTTATGCCCGTTCCGAGAAAAAAGGTCAGGAAGGCAAGGCTTTCTTTGACGAGCTGGTGGTTGATGGCGAGAAGGTCCGTGATCGCGCCAGTGATAAAATCGATGAACTCAAAGGCAAGGCTAAAGACAGCATTGGCGAAGTAGTCGATAAGGTGCGCGATATCCTGAAACTGGAAAAGGATAAGGACACTGAAGAGCTGTCCCTCCAGATTGAAGCACTGAGCAAAGCCGTCAGTGAACTGGCTGCGGTTGAAAAGAAAGCCGCACCTGCGAAGAAGTCCGCCTGATTGTTCAGGAATGAACGAGTTCTAGTCATAAAAAAAGCTGCCTAATCAGGCAGCTTTTTTTATGTCGGTTGTTTTTTACCACTTGGCGTAGTGCTCTTCGGTAAAACCGTACTGATCACGGATAGTGATCACTTCGCCATCCGTGGTGGTCAGCGTCCCGTTGTAACGACCAAAGATCTGACTGAAATTACTGGCCATAATCAGGAAATTGTTTTTTTCCGTCTGGCAGCCTTCTGGCGTGAATTGAAGGTCTACTTTGCCGTCAGCGGAGGTTACATGCCAAGTGTCGTGCAGATTAGCCGGATCGTAATCAAATATCAGGGTATCAACCTTGTTAAGGCCGCCATCGACCCAGAAGCAGTTTTCGGTATAGCTGGTCTCATTGACACCGCAGGCGCCGTTGAGGCCAATCACACGTCCATCGTCCAGTACACCGGAGAAGCAGGACCAGTTCCAAAAGCAGCGACGGCGCAGGTAACCGGCGGTCCAGTCCAGGGTGGCGCAGGCGTTGATCGTCTCCAGGTCAAAATTCCGCAGCGAACTGCGGATTTCACCCCGACAGCGCACACCAGCCACTTTCTGGGTAAAGGCGAAGCCGGTGAGGTCGGCTGGTGTGCAGATGCGCATTGGCGAGAAATCCTGCTCGGAATAGGCCATGTCTATGGCTGTGCCATCTTTCAGGCGAACTGTCAGCTCTCGTAGACCGGTCTGAGGGTTAATTGCCATGTGGATCTCATTGGCACCGGAGCGAAACAGCCAGGCGCCGTTATCCGGACTCAGGCTGGTCTTGTGAAAACCGCCAAATCCCGGCGCCTTAAACTGATAGTTTTTGAAGGCGCGAGTTTTGGGGTTATACAGGTAGAGAAAGGCGACAACGGCCAGACGGGTGTCCACAATGGCACAGCCGGCAATGATGTCAGGGCTGATGATGGACATAAACTGAAACTGGTTGAAGCCAAACCAGCGGCGCAGTTTGCCCGCTTTATCCCCCATCGGGGTTTTCAGGTTGAAATCCCGGTAATTAATCGAGCCTACCGGTTGCTTGAATATCCCCGTTCTTACCCTGCCGCGGTCGTCAATCAGATCCATTACTGCGTCGTTCATTTCTACTTGTCTGTTCGAGAGAACCCGGACGTATTGCCCGGGTTAGATGGTTATTATCGTCGATTTGTCCAACAGCCTCAGAACCGCTCAGCGGCATGGTTGAGAATATGCACAACCATAGCGATGGCATGAGGGATCACCTGCTTTGCGACACGCACCCGATCATTGTGATCCTGACTGCTCAGTACGATACCACCATTGGCATAGGAATAGGCACCACCCTGGGTCAATAACGGACGAATTTCCGGGTTGCCGGGAATCGGTGGCGTCAGGTTCAGCAAGGCCTGTTCCACCAGTGTCGTTTCATTGAGGTTTTCCTGGTCGTAATAATCTTCCACCCAGCCTTCCCAGCCGGAGTGATTATGGTCGGATGTCGTCCAGGTGTGATGGGGTTGCAGGAGGTCTGTGGTGTGCAGGGTGAAGCCGAGGGTTTGAATGGTTGGCTGGCGCCAGAACTCGTTGTACCAGTACTGTCCCAGGTTATCGATGGGTTGGAACGGGATTTTCTCAAAATCCTTGTACATGGATTTGCTGGAATAGCTGCCCTGACGGTAGTTGGCTTCGGTAATGCCATAGCTGTTGTATTCGGAGTCCTCGCTGCCGAACCAGCCTGCCATGCCGCCGCGGCCATCATCCAGGTGATCGCCGACCAACCAGGTGGCGGCCATATTGTCGATGGCGCCCCACACGGTTAGCTGATTGTAGTTGTAACCACCAATATCATTGCCGTTGCTATCCGGTCCCCGGGTATGATTTTGAAAGTGCCAGTAGGAGGTGTAGGAGACTATTGAAGCGCCCAGTCCCCAGACCGGTGCCCTGACGCAGTCGCCGGTGATCGCGCCACACATATAGGTGTCTTCGAAATCATCGACATCAAAGGCTCCCTGTCCCAAATGGTCGGCCAGCTGGTCGATGGTGATGCCGGCTGCTTGTGCCACTGACTGGAGTCGGGTGTAATACCAATCGTATTTTCTAAGTCCTAAGCCTGATGCCAGCTATCCTTAGGCATCATCAACGAATTCTCTTTGAAACGATGTCTCGCCGACCACAGTTACCCGAAGGTTTTGAGAATAT
>MUIA01000029.1 GCA_002084115.1 Oceanospirillales bacterium LUC14_002_19_P2
AGAAAATGGGAAAACTGGAAGCAAATGAACACCTGGTCTAAAAATCAGGTTCGCCAATACGTAAGGTGTCGGGGGTGTTCAAGCAAACCAGAATCGGTGTTCAAGTTAACCAGAATTTGCACCATTACCGTCATGCGGCTATTAAGGCATGCTAATCACGAGGGTAGATAAGCCTTCATGGTGGGCTGAAGAGGAGGAACAGGTCATGAAAAAGTTCTTTATGACATGGGAAGAAGCCCTTGGAGCCATTATCGTCACCTTGTTCATGCTGTTTATGGCCGCGGGTCTTCTGTTTTCTACAGCAGGTTTTCATCTGATTGTGGAATAAAAGGATTCGTCAGTGATAAAGGGTATCACGGCAGTAGGTTCAAAAAGGGCTTCCGGAAGAAGCCCTGTTGTCAGGTTTAAGCCGCGGAAACGCGGTTGTCGATCAGGTGATGGACGACAGCAGGGTCGGCCAGGGTAGAAGTATCGCCCAGGTTTTCACATTCGCCACTGGCAATTTTGCGCAGAATGCGACGCATGATTTTTCCTGAGCGGGTCTTGGGCAGTCCGGGGGCATGCTGGATGATGTCCGGTGTTGCGATCGGGCCGATTTCCTTACGAACCCACTGTTTCAGTTCTTTTTCCAGATCAATGGTGTATTCCACGCCCTGGTTCAGGGTCACATAAACGTAGATGCCCTGACCCTTGATGTCGTGGGGATAGCCGACGACGGCTGCCTCGGCGACCTGCATGTGGGCGACCATGGCACTTTCAATTTCCGCAGTCCCCATCCGGTGACCTGACACATTCAGTACATCGTCGACTCGACCGGTAACCCAGTAGTAACCGTCTTCGTCACGTCTTACCCCGTCACCGGTGAAATATATGCCTTTGAAGGTTGAGAAGTAAGTCTGCACAAACCGCTCATGGTCACCGAATACTGTGCGAGCCTGCCCCGGCCAGCTGTCGATCATCACCAGGTTGCCTTCTGTGGCACCGTCCTGCAGATTGCCCTGACCATCAACAACGGCGGGTAATACCCCGAAAAACGGGCGGGTGGCTGAACCCGGTTTGAGGGCTGTCGCCCCCGGCAGCGGTGTGATCATGATGCCGCCGGTCTCGGTCTGCCACCAGGTATCGACGATAGGACATTGGCTGTTGCCAATGGTGTCGTGATACCAAACCCAGGCTTCTGGGTTGATGGGTTCACCGACACTGCCCAAAAGCTTCAGGCTGGAGCGGTGTGTGCCATCAACGGCAGCGGTTCCCTGGGCCATCAGTGCACGGATAGCTGTAGGGGCTGTATAAAGTGTGTTGACCTGGTACTTGTCGACGATCTGACTGATGCGGTTGGTCGTAGGATAGTTAGGCAGACCTTCATGCATAACAATGGTGGCGCCATTGCAAAGAGGCCCATATACAACGTAAGAGTGTCCGGTGACCCAGCCCACATCTGCGTTACACCAGTAGACATCACCATCTTTGTAGTCAAACACATACTGATGAGTGAGTGAGGCATACACCAGGTAACCACCGGTGGTATGCACGACGCCTTTGGGTTTTCCGGTAGAACCCGAGGTGTAAAGGATGAAGAGCGGGTCTTCTGCATTCATCTCCCGGGCATCACAGTGGGGAGAAGCCAGGTTTTCCAGATTGTGCCACCAGACATCGCGATGATGGTGCCAGACAATGTCGGCGCCGGTCCGGCGATAGACAATGACCTTTTCCAGGCTCTTGATTTCGGGATGTGTTAATGCTTCATCCACATTGGCTTTCAGGGGCACGGTTTTGCCACCACGCACAGCTTCATCTGCCGTGATCATCACTTTGGCGCCACTGTCGATAATCCGGCCGGCGACAGCTTCAGGGGAGAATCCGCCGAAGATCACGGAGTGAATAGCACCAATCCGGGTGCAGGCGAGCATGGCGACTGCCGCTTCGATCACCATCGGCATATAGATGGCAACCACATCGCCTTGGCGAACGCCCTGGGATTTCAGGGCATTGGCGACGCGGCAGACTTTGTCGTGGAGTTCCGTATAGGTGACCTGACGCTCGTCACCCGGTTCATCCCCTTCCCAGTAGATAGCGATCTGGTCACCTTTTTCTTCCAGGTGTCGATCCAGGCAGTTGTGGGAGACATTGGTGGTGCCATCATAAAACCATTTGATTTCAACATGGTGGTCATCGAAGGAGACGTCCTTGACCTTGGTGAAGGGTTTGAACCAGTCAATGCGCTGGGCCTGCTCACGCCAGAACCCTTCCGGATTAACGACAGACTGCTGGTACATGTCCCGGTATTTAGTCTCATCAGCCCAGGCGCTGGCAGCAATCTCAGGGTTGACCGGGTAAGTGCGGTATTCAGGCATATCCTTGGAGGACTCGTCAGCAACGTGTGGAGAAGTATAGTGAGTATTCACGGGCGGTCCTTTTTGATCTGGCAAGAGTTTTCCGGACACTTTTTTACGCTGCCTTGGCAAGTTCCTGTTCATACTTGAAAGGTGCCAGGTAGCCATTAACAGAATGTTTTCTCTGGCGGTTATAGTAAACCTCA
>MUIA01000028.1 GCA_002084115.1 Oceanospirillales bacterium LUC14_002_19_P2
AAAATGGGAAAACTGGAAGCAAATGAACACCTGGTCTAAAAATCAGGTTCGCCAATACGTAAGGTGTCGGGGGTGTTCAAGCAAACCAGAATCGGTGTTCAAGTTAACCAGAATTTGCAATAGGATGTCATTATGAGAGACAGGCAAAGCCAATCTCACGTTAAACATTATTGCAAATATCACGTTGTATTTGTGCCGAAGTATCGGAAGAAGTCGAATTATGGTGCACTTCGTCGTGATATTGGGAAAATACTTCGTGGTCTCTGTCGTCAGTATGGCGTTGAGTTGGTAGAAGGCTATGCGATGAAGGGGCATATTCACATGCTGCTTATGATTCTGTCAGAGTATAGTGTTGTGAACACTATTGGTTTTTTGAAAGGGAAATCAGCGATACGGATATACCTGAATATTTGCAGGTTAAGAGGACTTTTACGGGCCGACACTTCTGGGCGCGAGGTTACTGTGTTAGCACAGAGAATTTGGATGAGCAGATGATTCGAGAATATATTCGCAACCAGGAAGTCGAATAAGAGCGCCAAGAACAAATGAGTTTCTCTGATCTATAACACTACCCCCTCCAGGGGCTTTCATCATACCACCTGCTCTGCAGGTGGTTTTTTCTTAAGGAATCTTCAACTTCGCGGGCGTACGAGGAGGATAGTTAACAGATATCCGAATCCGTGTGTCCAAGTGCTTCGTGACCATATTTAATGGGCTCACGGTTGAGCTTTCATGGTGATCAAGGAGATGGTGTAGCAGTATGATTACGACAGTTCGATGGCAAAAACTTTGCTTTCATAGTCGAGGTAGTTACTCTCGCGCATTTCCATTGAATAGCACCATTAGAGTATGAAGGTTGCAGTAGAAGCTGGGCGCCGCTGGCGACTTTAATATTGTATGTTATCAGGATTGACCCATCATTTTGAACGGATACACTGGTTACTGCATTGCCTTGGAGCGTATTGTCGAGACCTGCACTTTCATTAGAGGTAGGCCAAGTACCTTCAGAGGCATAATATTCAGTCACCGCTGCTTTGACACCTGAAGCCATATTCAAGCCTTCTGAGACATGTGCACGCTTGGTGTAATCCTGGTAGGCAGGGATCGCTACAGCAGACAATATGCCGATGATAGCAACTACAATCATCAGCTCAATCAAGGTGAAACCTTGTTGATGAATGCGAGTACGTGAAAGCATGGTTCCGTTCCTTGGAAGATTCGCGTTATTGCTATTTACAAGATAGTGTGGGTGACGTGTTGCATTTTGTCTAGAAAAGTCACCTGTTTAGATTCGGCGACCTGTAGCGACAAATGTTATTCGATCAAGGATAGCAAGAATCACAGGTTTTTTTTCATAGGCTTTTGATAGAGTGATGGCTATATCGACAGTCAGAATGGAACCCCTTTATGTCAGTTATGCTGAATGACCTGATTGAAGCGACAGAACAGAAACTCAAGCCTTGGCTTTTTAAAGACTATGCGCCTAACGGTTTGCAGGTTGAAGGCCGCCGCGAGGTCAGGCGGGTTGTCTCAGGCGTCACAGCTTGTGAAGCGTTGCTGGATGCTGCTATTGCAGCCAATGCTGATGCCATTCTGGTGCATCATGGTTATTTCTGGCGAGGGGAGAACGCCTGTCTGACTGGCATGAAGCGACGTCGTATTGGCAAACTGATTCAGCATGACATCAGTTTAATTGCTTATCACCTGCCACTGGATGCCCACCCTGAACTGGGCAACAACGCCTGCCTGGGCAAAATACTTGGCTTTGAAACCACCGGCGGTATGGATGCCGATGAGCAGACTTCAATCGGCCTGACGGGTCGATTGGGGGCGCCACAGACTCTCGATGCATTGGGGAAACAGGCTGAGCAGGTGCTTGGCCGAACGCCCTTGCTGGTGAGTGGGGGTAATCATGCGATTAAAACGGTCGCCTGGTGCACCGGTGGGGCGCAGGGATATATAGATAAGGCGTTGGATTTGGGGGTTGATGCCTACATCAGTGGTGAGATCTCTGAGCAAACCACCCATTTTGCCCGTGAAAACGGTATTCATTATATAGCTGCCGGGCACCACGCAACGGAGCGTTATGGTGTTCAGGCGCTGGGTGAATGGTTGTCAGAAACACTGGGCATAGCGCATCAGTTTGTGGATATTGACAACCCCGTTTGAGCTAGCTCTCCTTACTGTTTGTTCGACAATATAAGCAGCCAATATTTGGCTGCTTATATTCTTCACAGTGGTATTTAATCAGAGATAAGCGGTAATGAGCAGTAGTACAGCCGCCAGCCCGGTCAGCATTCCCAGCAGAGGCAGCACGAATTTCAGCCACTTATCAAAGGTCACGTTAACCATTGCCAGAGAGGCCAGCAGCAGCCCGGTCGGAGTAATGAAAGCCATCAGGCCCATACCATACTGATAACTCAAGTTACGCAGTAACGAATAACCTTAGCTGCTCGAATGATGCCCGCAGAGCGGTCATGTAAATCTTCGCCCTGAGCTGAAAATGATTGACCTTCAGTTTCAGGGAGAGGGTTTC
>MUIA01000322.1 GCA_002084115.1 Oceanospirillales bacterium LUC14_002_19_P2
CAATATTCTCAAAACCTTCGGGTAACTGTGGTCGGCGAGACATCGTTTCAAAGAGAATTCGTTGATGATGCCTAAGGATAGCTGGCATCAGGCTTAGGACTTAGAAAATACGATTGGTATAACCCATCGTGCACGCGACCACAACACCAATCAGTCCGGGCACCATGAAGCTGTGGTTAAAATAATATTTCCCGATACGCGTGGTTCCGGTGACATCGAAGTTGCAGGTCGCAATATCTGACGGGTAATTAGGAATAAAGAAGTAGCCATATACGGAGGGCATAATCCCGATTAGCAGTTGTGGCGGTAAGCCCATGCCCATGGCAACCGGCAGCATCATCCGGGCTGTCGCCGCCTGACTGTTGATCACAACTGAAACAGTGAACATAGCCAGTGCAATGGTCCAGGGATACGCATGCACCATCTCTGTAATACCCGCCTTGAAAGACGGCATGGCATACTGGAAATAGGTATCGCTCATCCAGGCAATACCGTAAATAGCAATGGCCGCAACCATGCCAGACTTGAACACCACACCTTCCGGTACACGTGCTATCGATGTATCTGTACCCAGAAGAATCAATCCACCAAACGCCAGCATCATCATCTGAATAATGACCGACATACTGATAGCATGCCCATTAATGGTTCGAACCTCTGGAAACATCGCAATAAACACAATGCTGCCCAATGCGGTCAGAAAGAGCAGGACGGCATTACGGGCTGACACGGGTAACTTTTCATCCAGTGTCGTTGATGTCGTGGAGAGAATCTTGTCACGCCACAGCGGATCCTGCATACGACGCTGGTATTCCGGGTCATTCTCCAGCTCAAGCCCACGGCGCATGCTGTAGAGGGAAAGAACCAGGACACCACCCAAAGTTGCGGGCATCAGCACACCCAGGATTGTCAACAGCGTGATCGAGTGATCAACACCCGACATCTGTGCCAGGTAATACACCACTGCCGCAGAAATCGGGCTGGCCGTAATCCCCATCTGTGACGCAATCGAGGATGCCGCCATGGGGCGCTCCGGACGAATGCCGTTTTTCAGAGCCACATCGCCGATAATCGGCATGACCGAGTAGACCGCATGACCAGTGCCCAACATCAAGGTCATGGTGTAGGTCACCAGCGGCCCCAATAAGGTGATTTGTTTGGGGTTATTCCTCAAAATCCGTTCTGCTACCTGCAGTATATATTTGAGTCCACCGGCCGCTTCCAGAATCGCTGCACAGGTGACCACGGCCATAATGATCAACATCACGCTGACCGGTGGCGAGGTTGGCGGCATCCTGAACACAAAGACTTCAATCACCAGCCCGATACCCGATACCACTCCCAGCCCAATACCTCCTTTCCTGCTGCCCAGGTACAGCATCAACAACAGAAAAAGAAACTGCAGAACCAGCACACTAACCCCCAATATCCCTTGAAAAACAAAAAGCCGATCCGAAAGGAACATCCCAGATGCTCATTGCGAACCGGCTTGCGAAGGTCAGTATTGTGCGCTGTTCACACTGACACTGCGTTGACAGCCATCAAAACCTTACAGGTCAAATGGTTTTTTTGGTTGCATTGTGTTTTTTAACGTTAACCGATCGTGGTTGGGGTAACTTTTTCTCACAAAGCTCTGTCTATAATTACCTGTTGTTAAACACTGACCGAGGCCTACATGAACAATCGCCCAATTCTTCAGACACTCAGCCTGGCCGGCTTGCTGTTCATCAAGCCTCTGATCGCAGCAGAAACCCTCGTTACGCTCTATAACGTGAATGCACAGGGTACAGGCACACAGGCAGGCACTGTCAGTATTGTTGAAACACCGTATGGCCTCTTGTTTCAGCCCTCACTCACGGGTTTACCTAATGGCTACCATGGTTTTCATATTCATGAAAAAGCGAATTGTGGTCCGAGTGAAAAAGAGGGCAACATCATTCCAGCGGGTGCTGCAGGCGGGCATTACGACCCCGACAACAGCGGGATCCATAAAGGCCCTTATGGCGAAGGGCACCGTGGTGACCTTCCTGCACTGGTCGTCAATACTCAGGGCGTTGCCGATTACCCCGTACTGGCTCCACGTCTGAAACACGTCAAAGAGATTACCGGTCACGCGCTGATGGTCCATGTTGGCGGTGATAACTATGCTGACTCACCAGCACCATTGGGGGGTGGCGGCGCCCGAATGCTGTGCGGCGTCATCCGCTAGTCGAATAATGCACATTCTGTTGGTCAAACTATCAACCTGATAAAGAATTCAAATCCGGGGTTGGATAGCTGGAAATCCGGCGCTGGTTTACAATGCCGTACTAACGCACCACAACTGCCGGATATCGCTTATGCTGATCGTCATCTCACCCGCCAAAACCCTGGATTATGACACCCCACCGGTTACTACCGAATACACAACGCCGGATTTCCTGAACGATTCGGCAGAACTGATTGACCAGCTGCGTACCTTGAGCCCGGCCGATATCGCCAGCTTGATGAGTATCAGCGACAAGCTGGCCGGTCTGAATGCCGCGCGGTTTGAGGCCTGGCAAACACGCTTCTCGCCCGAAAACGCGAAGCAGGCCGTTTTGGCTTTCAAAGGTGACGTCTATACCGGTTTGGATGCCGGGACGCTTTCCGCCGACGACTTTACATTTGCCCAGAATCACCTGCGAATACTATCCGGCCTTTATGGATTGCTACGACCGCTGGACCTGATGCAGGCTTACCGCCTGGAAATGGGCACTCGCTTTGCGAATACCCGCGGCAAGGATCTTTACGCATTTTGGGGAAAACGGATCACAGAAGCGCTCAACCAGGGCATGGCGCAGCAGTCTGATAATGTGTTGGTCAACCTGGCGTCGAATGAATACTTCAAAGCTGTCAAACCGGCAGAGTTTCAGGGTGAAATTTTCACACCGATATTCAAAGATTTGAAAAACGGCCAATACAAAATCATCAGTTTCTACGCAAAGAAAGCACGAGGATTGATGGTCCGTTATATTATCGACAACCGCATCAGCCGCGTGGAAGACCTGAAAGGGTTTGATTACGAAGGCTACTCATTCAATGCTGACATGACCGCAGGCAATGAGTGGGTGTTTACCCGCGATGAAGCCTGAATAGAAAGGCTATCATGCAGGTGCTTCAGAGCACCTGCACACATACAGCAACGGCTTTATTACAGCTGGTTAGCCCACTCAACCGCCCAGGGAACGGCTATGGTTTCCGGTGAAGCCGTTTCACAGGCATCAATGAACAACGGCTCTGCAATCCGTTTAGCCGTCAATTCCATCAATAGCTCATCCATCAAACGGCCACCGCCGCAATAGGTGTCCCCATACGAACTATCCCCCAGCGCAATAATGCCATAAGCCAGATGCCCCAGGAGAGGAAAACGTTCTTTCAGTTCGTGATATAACGGCTGCAGATTGTCTGGCAGATCACCCTGACCGGTGGTTGATGTACAAACCAGCACGGCATCGGCGCCATCCCGAAGCACTGCATTCAGTCCTTCCGCCTTGATCACCGTATGTCCAGCCTGCTCCAGAGCGACCTGCACCTCAGTAGCAACAGCTTCCGCCGTGCCATACACACTACCTGTCAATAGCTTGATGATTGCCATGATTACCCTGTTATTCTGACTGCGCTTGCGGGAACCCTGTTGACTCCCTACTCATGACAGGCAGTGTATACGAGAGTGATGTAACTCTGAATAACAGTGATGACAGTTTTGTTTTACAGGCGATGCGTCAGGGATACGACCAACACATTAGCACTCACTTTGTACTTGGCCTTGTAAGATGCCGCACCACGGGTTACCTCTCCCGTTGCATTGTTCCAGTTATATTCATGTTCATCGACTTTGACATTTTTATTGAGCATATGTCCGTACGCCAGATCGATAGTGTAATCCGGGGCTGGCTGATAGCTGGCACCGAAGGTCAGCCATTCGCGGTCTATATCGGGAATTCTTGCGGTACGCCAGGCACTTTTTACCGGTGAAGTATCATAGCCATAACCCGCCCTAAACAACCATTCCTCGCTATAGCGATAGGAGGCGCCAATTGACCAGGCCCAGACATCTTTCCAGTTTTCAGGGGTATAGGAAGCGACGCCACCTGCTGGCACATTTGAGGTAGGCGGCAATGGAGGGGATAAGGTTAAACCATCATCTGCAATGGCTTTGATTTCATCAAAACGACTCCAGCGCGTCCAAACCGCACCAGCCATAACTGCCCACTGATTATCCAGCTGATAAACACTACTGACTTCCCATTTCTCAGGCAGTATTAACTTAATGTGACCATGACTTTCCGCATTCACAAAACTCCCTTCTAATTTAAAATCGCCTTCAACGGTATAATTGATCTTTGAGGTATAGGCTACACCAATGGACAATTCATGATTGGGCTTCCAGAGAAAGCCAGCATTCCATCCATACCCCCAGTCATGGCCTGTCATCTTGGACTTGGAATCCATGGCTGTCAGCCCTTTCATCTGGGTCAGCTCACCATCCAGATAAGAAAACACCAGACCGATTCCAAGAGAAAATTGATCACTGAACTTCCATGAAAACGTTGGCTGCAAATTCATCGTGACGAGCTCAGTATTCAATGCCAGGTAACGACCCACAAAGTCATCACCGTATTCCGTCATCGCCGCATAGGGAACATAAAGCCCCAATCCAACATTAAGCGGCCCATCCAGAGGCATAGAAAAGAATCCGAAGGGAACCCCCTGCGCACCCACAAAGTCCCCTTTAATGGAGCTGTTAGTAACAGCAGCGCCTGTAGAGTCTTTTCCTTCTCCATGCGTATATTTTTCATGAGGAATAATAAGCCCACCACCCACAGTGAATTGCGGCGTATCAAGAAACGCTATCCCGGCTGGATTTGCTGACATGATTGAAGCATCTTCCGGATTCGCCGCCCGCCCAGCATAAGCAGTACCTGCAGCCCCTGCAGACGTCTCATTCAACGAAAAACCTGCACTGATTGCATTACCAGCCACACAACTGGCGACGAGCAATGCACCGCATTTCACAGCATCATCAAACCATCCGGAATTCATCACTATCCCCACACAAAGGCGTATAGCCTGACGTTAAAATGCTTGTTTATTTACTCGAGTTACGCAGTAACGAATAACCTGCGTATTCTGGCACAACTTGAACACCGATTCTGGTAACTCTTGAACACCCATTCTGGTAAGTCTTGAACACTGATTCTGGTAAGTCTTGAACACTTTTTC
>MUIA01000347.1 GCA_002084115.1 Oceanospirillales bacterium LUC14_002_19_P2
ACGAGGTGATCTGCATTGCCATGAAAAAGAGGTAGAGAATATATTGAGAGCAGCATAAGGTGCTATTGCAGAATAAGGTCATCGCCTATGCCACTGAATTGGGCTTTTGCAACAGCCTCTATAACTGCTTTTGTAGATGAGGGCGATCTGATAAAGAGCGATGGCTTTTATTTGGTTGCTGAAGCCAATGTGCGTGTAACCATTGAGATAGTTTTTCTCTGCCTCGGCGGACTGGCCATTAATAATGGCGTCAACAGAATAGGTAAACAGGTCCCCCCTCTTCATCAACGATGGCCTGGGCAACCTTTAATCGCTGTTCTTCATGACGTGCCAGTTCCCGGGTGCCGACATTGGCAACAAAGAGCGGTGTGCTGGGGGCGCATCCGGGCAGGCTGGTAACAGTGAGTAGGATTAATATGAGGCCAGACAGGCTTCTCCCGTGACGCATTTTCGACGCTCCATAACCATTGTTTTATTGTTGTTGTGCGGTTTTCTGCGTCGAAAGCATACCATGAAACGTCTGGTGATAAATCCTGCTGCTCGAGGGTGACAGAAAAACGACACTGCGTTTATAGCCTTAATGAATGGATTCTCTTTTATAGCCATTCATGATTGCTTGTCAGTTAAAGGAATTAAGTTGTCGTACATCTAGTAAAAAGCGGTTTAAACACTGGGTAGTGGCAGGGCTACTATTTCTATGACGGCAATGTTTTTTACCCGTGTTTTTTAAAGGTAATGAATCAGGCTGTTAACCGGTCTGACCGGTTGGTAAGAACGTCATGCTGCAGTCGATACTCTTTTCTTGTTTGAGCTACCGGGGGGTAGTGGGGGATGAGAACAGGGATCACAGAAAACCTCGATGCGCAGTCTTGTCATTGAGGTGCAGTATTCTGCTGGCTCTTGATGGAAGTACAGGCATGGCAAGGAAGGCTATCAGTGAGAATAGTCACCGGATATGCAATGAGCGTCTAGCCGAGTATCTGGTGGTGTATAACCGCTGTAATGACATGCAGATCGGGTATATCGGCAATATCAGCCGTAATGGCCTGATGCTGATTACGCCCTGGATGATGGAGTTGGGTGGCGTGTATTCGATGCGCATTCAGCTGCCGGAACCGCTGGGAGGGTATACGGTCATCGACTTTGATGCCCGTTGCCAGTGGTGTCACAGGGATATCACTCCGGATTGTTATGATTCCGGTTACACGATCATTGAGCGTAGTGAAGGCTTTGAACAGTTGGTCAAGGCGTTGCAGTTCTACTTCTCCTTTCAGACCTGATGCAAGTTGTCTCGCATCAGGTTTTTTTAATCCTTTCTGAAAGCCACTAACGACTGGCCTCATCAGCTGTTACTCTGTATGCAGTTCTGAATCGAATGGATCATGTCAGTGACGCAGACCTTTTATTTCTACGACTACGAAACTTTTGGAACGGATCCGGCGCGCGACTGGCCTGCCCAATTTGCCGGTATTCGTACCGATGCCGATTTCAACGAAATCGGAGAGCCGCTGGAATTGTTTGCCCGGCTACCGGATGATCAGCTGCCTAATCCGGAAGCCTGTCTGGTCACGGGGCTGACCCCGCAACGGGTTAACGAGCGGGGAATCTGTGAGGCGGACTTCATTTCCCGTATCAACCAGGAATTCAGTCAGCCCAATACCTGCGTGCTGGGGTATAACACGCTGCGTTTCGATGATGAAGTGACACGCTACAGTCTGTACCGTAATTTCATGGATCCTTATGCGCGCGAGTGGCAGTACGGTTGCAGCCGTTGGGATCTGATTGATGTGGTCAGGTTATGTGCGGCCTTGCGTCCGGAAGGTATTCAGTGGCCAAGGCGAGAAGATGGCGCTGTCAGTTTTCGGCTTGAGGAGCTGACGGTGGCTAATGGGATCAGTCATGCAGATGCCCATGATGCTGTGTCCGATGTGCGGGCGACAATCGCCATGGCCCGCCTGCTGCGGGAAAAGCAGGAAAAGCTGTTTAATTATGCGCTATTTAATCGTCAGAAATATCAGGTGGCAAAGCTACTGGATATTCATGCAAGAAAACCGGTTGTTCATATTTCCGGGCGCTATTCATCTGCAAGACACTGTCTGGGCATTGTTGTGCCGGTTGCTGCCCATCCGACCAACAAGAATGGTGTCGTTGTTTATGATTTGAGTGTTGATCCGACGCCTTTCATGGAATTGACTGCTGACGAAATCAGGCATCGCCTTTATACGGCAACGGATCAACTGGATGAAGAGGGGCTCACCCGTATCCCTTTGAAAACGGTGCACCTTAACAAGGCGCCAGTCGTGGTGCCATGGAATGTACTGCGTGATGAAGACAAGCAGCGTCTTTCTATCGATCAGGTTGGTTGTGAGTTGCATCATCAGCGATTGTTTTCAGATCAAAGCCTGTTTAATGCCTTTGTGGCAAAGGTTGGCCAGGTATTATCCGGGCATTCGTTTGAGCCGCATACCGATCCGGATCATATGCTCTATAGTGGTGGCTTCTTTAGTCCCGCTGACCGTGAGCGGATTCAGCAGGTACGGATGACGCCGCCTGATCAATTGGGTGCATTGCGATTGTCATTTTCTGATGCGCGGCTTGATGACATGTTGTTTCGTTACCGTGCCCGGAACTGGCCTGAGACATTGGTTGATGATGAGGCATCCGAGTGGCAGGCATTCCGCCGTCAGCGACTGTTGGATAGCAACGGTGGCGGAAGCCTCACGCTTGAAACGTTCTATGCGCGAATTGATGGGTTGATGGCTGATGTTGATGAGGGGAAAAAAGCGATACTTTCCGAACTGAAAACCTATGTTGACCAGCTTCAGTCCGGACTTTAGCGTTTTGTATTAGACGCAATTATTCGGTGTACGAGCCGTCAGTGACAAGCATGTTGAAATGTTCAACCAGTCGGCCCGAATACACCGGCTTCTCAATATAGTCCAGAGCGCCGGCACGAATGAATTCAACGGCGCTGCTGACATTGCTGTGTTCGCCGAGCACGATAACGGGCAGTGAGGGCTCCCGTTGCTGAATCTCGGCCAGCAGGTCTGTCACGAGCATATCGCTCACCTGATAGGCGGTAATCAGAAAGGCAGGTTGATTCTCATCCAGCTGCGCGATCAGTTGTTGTGCGCAGGTGAAATGTTGCATCTGGAGCTGTCGAGATGTGCACAGACTGTTCACCGTATCCCTGACAGCGGTGTCTTCATCCAGAAGGTAAACAGTGTTCCGTTTCGCATTACGCATAGCTGACCCTGTCTTATCAGATACAGAGGCCGCCTTCGTCCATCAGGCATCTTATGCAGGTATGGAGCGATCGGGGGCAGCCAGGTGGTTCTTGATCTCATTGGCTGTACGCTGGTTCAGTTGATCTGCACCAGCCTGATAATCATAGGATTGAGGTGTCAGGGCAGCCATTGTTGCTTTTACCCAGCCCCCTGTGAGTAACACCTACGGTTGCGTGTACAGGCGACGGATTCTGTGGTAGCGGCTGAAATATACGACAGTAAACAGGTTGTTTTTGTCGGGCGAATAGGCTTATGACGAACGCTGGTTTCGTTGTCAGATAGGCATTAGCGGGTTGGTAACAAAAGGGCATCAATATGATTGATGCCCTTTTGTGTATTGATTCAATTCAGTGATGAATCACTTGAATTTGAATTCATCTTTGAGGTGCTCTTTCACCTGCATCACCTGACGTACCAGATGGGCGAGTGATTTGGTGCCCAGCTTTTCCATCACACGGGAGCGGTGGATTTCGACGGTACGCTGGCTCAGGTTGATGTCAGCAGCAATCACCTTGTTGGCTTTGCCTTCAACAACGTGGTGCAGTACTTCACGCTCTCTTTCTGTCAGGGTGGACAGACGACGCAGAATTTCCTTGTGCTCCAGCAGTTCAGCGCGCTGCTGGGCATCCAGTTTCAGGGCGTCGTTAATATAGTCGAGCAGCTCCTGGTCGCGGAAAGGCTTCTGGATGAAGTTCATCGCGCCATCCTTGATCGCCTGTACTGCCATCGGTACATCACCGTGGCCGGTGATGAAGATGATCGGCAGGATGCAGTGCATATCGTTCAGCTTGCTCTGCAGCTCCAGCCCGCTCATGCCCGGGATGCGGATATCCAGCACGATACAGCCGGGATGGTTTTCATCGTAGGCTTCCAGAAACTCGGCCGGTGACGCGAAAAACTGGACTTTCTGGCCAACGGAATTCATCAGCATCTTGAGGGAATCCCGAACCGCTTCATCATCATCAATGATAAATACTGTGGGCTCTTGTTGTTGCTGTTGCATGATTACTCCACTATTGCTAACAGGCTTGAATGATATATCGAATAACTTGCAGGGAGCGTGACTTTGTTCAGCATGCACGTGTTTAACATCTTCGTGATACCGATAAACCAGACTGAAGCTTGCAGGCAACGTCCTGAGTGGAATTTCACGTCACCAGTAACTACATAATGATGTCAGTGGGAGAATTAATGCGGCTGAGTAATGGCTTGCATTGCCCTGTAACAGGCCCATGCTTCTCTGCGGAAGTGTAACGTACAGTGAAGGGTGCACATCGCAACCACCTTGATCCCGGAAACACTATGTATAGCTACTTATAGTCCCTACCTTTCGAATCAGCAAACAGACCCACCTTTTGGTGAACGGTTTGCAAAACGTGTTTTCATTACCAGACCAGTGCGGCAGTGATACTGGGATGATTCGTCCGGAATCAAAAGCCCTTGCCGGTCAACTGGTCAATGAGTATAGCTGTACATCCTATGGATATCAGCAGTGTGATACACGGCGTAATGATTTCACTCTGAGTCAGCCTGTTACGCATTGATATATCCCTTGCAGGTAATATTTTGCGGTAGAACACGCTAAAACTGTCCTGATTCCACTAACCGCCTAGGGTATTGTCTTAGGTCAATTTGAATTAGTCGTATAAGTACCTGAGCTTGTGCGGCTAGTGCTTACTTTGGGTTTTCTGTTTTCTCTCTGGTTGGCAACCAGGCCTTATTCAGGAGGGGTGTTGTCATATCCGTGAAATGTGTGAAATACTGCACAGCCAGACAATAAAAACAATAAACTGAAGGGCTAGATCATGCGACACTCCTGTTCTGCAGTCCTGTTTTCTTTCCTGTTATTTTCCACCAGCTTGAATGCCGTGCCCTTGTCTGTTGATCAGAAAGAACAGGTTTATCGCGCGCAGCTGGATATTTACCGGGCGGCAACCCATTTCCATCTCTATACCCTGCTGGAAGGAGACCGGCAAACCAAGGAACAGTTGGATACTGTCGTTGGTCAGTTGCAGGCTAATCCATTATTTACGGATGAATCCGAAGAGCAGGAAACGTCATTTAAGCCGGTGTTATCCAGTTACGTCTCATTGATTCAATCCAATGAAATTGCTTCAGAAGGTTATACCTCGGTCTATACCATCAATGATATGGAGTTTGCCCAGTCTGAACTTTTGGATATGCTGGAATCGCATGCTGCCGGTGATGAAAAACATCAGGCGCTCAATCTGGCCTTATTGAAAAGTGCCGTCCAGATGGAAAAGATCAGTACCCGTTATACACGATTGGCCGCACACTGGAACGGAAGAACGGGTATTCTGCCTTATCCGGAAGGCGATACAGTGGATGTCCATGCGCAGCGGTTGACCGAACAACTGGATTCGTTACTGAGCCGGAAAGACCTTCCAGCCGAGTTGTCAGAAACATTGGCGAAAGTAGAAAAGAAGTGGCGTTTTATTGCGCCGAAGCTGATGGATTACCAGAATCAGACCGTGCCCTATCTGGTAAGTCGTTACAGTGAATCGATTGTCGGGCAGTTGATGCAGGCGGCGAATGAGTAGAAAGGCGTTTATCGTGTTTATTGAAAAAAACCGGTTTCCATAGAAACCGGTTTTTTTTGTTTATCGATTAGTTTGCTTTTCGCAGTCTTGCGGTCATGTCGATGGGAGCGATCATGTTTTCAGGCTTGAGCAGCTCCATCAGTTCTTCGTGATCCATCAGGCCTTCTTCCAGCACCACATCAACAACCCGCTTGCCGGTCAGCAATGCGGTCTTGGCGATACGGGTAGAGTTCTCGTAGCCCAGGTAAGGGTTGAGCGCTGTCACAATACCGATGCTGTTATCAATGTAAGCGCGGCAGACGTCAACGTTAGCCGTGATACCTTTAATGCATTTTTCAGACAGCATGGTCATGGCGTTGGTCAGGTCCTGAATGGATTGCAGGATCTTGTAGACAATGACCGGTTCCATCACGTTCAGCTGCAGCTGACCGGCTTCGGCAGCCATGCTGACGGTCAGGTCATTACCGATGACATGGAATGCCACCTGGTTGACCGCTTCCGGAATCACCGGATTCACCTTGCCCGGCATGATGGATGAACCGGGCTGCATTTCCGGCAGGTTGATTTCATTGAAACCACACTTGGGACCGGACGACAGCAGACGCAGGTCGTTGCAAATCTTGGACAGTTTGATCGCCAGACGCTTCAGAGCGCCAGACAGGATAACAAAGGCACCCATGTCAGAGGTGGCTTCCACCAGGTCGGTGGCTAGGATCATCTGGTGACCACTGATGTCAGACAGATGTTTGACGGCCAGCGGCGCATAGCGGCTGTCGGCAGTGATGCCAGTGCCGATGGCGGTACCGCCAAGGTTAATTTCCTTGAGCAGGTCGATCATGCTCTGGATCCGGTCGATATCTTCACCAATGCTAGTGGCGAAGGCACGGAATTCCTGGCCCAGGGACATGGGAACGGCATCCTGCAGCTGGGTACGGCCCATCTTCATGATATCCTTGAATTCTTCTGACTTGACGTCAAAGGCGGCTTTCAGCTGCTTGGCGGCTACCACCAGCTGCTTGTGCTTGAGCACCATGCTCAGGAGAACCGCGGTCGGGTAAACGTCGTTAGTCGACTGCGCCATGTTGACGTGGGTGTTCGGGTGCAGGTACTGGTATTCCGCGCGTTTGTGGCCCATCAGCTCCAGTGCACGGTTGGCAATCACCTCGTTGGCGTTCATGTTGGTAGAGGTGCCGGCGCCGCCCTGGATCATGTCTACCGGGAAGTGCTCATGGTGCTTGCCGTCGATGATTTCATCGCAGGCCATGCAGATGGCGTCCGCCTGCTCGTCGGAGAGCTGGCCGAGGTCGTGGTTAGCCATGGCACAGGCTTTCTTGACCATGGCCAGGGCCTTGATCAGGTTGGGGTAATGGCTGATCGGCACGCCAGTGATGTTGAAGTTCTCCGTGGCGCGCTGGGTCTGCACGCCCCAATAGGCTTCGAGGGGAACCTGCTTGTCGCCCAGCAGGTCGTGTTCAATACGGTACGCGCCGGAGAGGTGAATCTGTGTCATGCAATGGCTACCTGATGCCAGGACTGTGAGAAATCAGCGGTTATGCACTATGGACTCAGACATCGTTGATGGCCGAGGAGTTCCAGTGACTGCCTATACCGCTTTATGAAAGGGCGATAGTCTCTGGTCGGGTGGGGTTTACCACAATAGGCAGAACTACCTACGGGGTGGTGAGTGGCCGGTTATTGGGGTCGCTGTGGTTATGATTTATACGGTGCTCGTTGTCACTGGGAGTACAGAAATAGCAGTGTTTGGCTCACTGCTATAGTTAAAAAGTAAGTGATTTCAAGGCTCTGCTGCATTTCTACGACGGATATCGGGACAGCCACAGGACGGCCAGCATGCGGTTACAGGACAACAAACCGGACGATAAAGCCCTGGATGAAGCATTGAATCAACTGGCCACATTGCACCAGCAACTGATGGCTGTGTTGCCGGACGCCTACCTTGAAGCCATTGAGGCGTTACCTGCAGACCAGTTTACGCCCCAGGCACTATCCCAGATAGCCAGCACGTTCATGGCAGGTCTGAATGAAACGGAACGGGACAATCTGGATGCCTTGAATCAGGCGCTCGCTGAACAAGGGGAGCAGCTGATTGGAGTCCTGAAAGCCATGGTTCAGGAGCGTTCTCCCAAGCGCTCCACTGGACGTAACCGCAAGCGGTTTATCTGAGAGGATAGATGACAATGGATGGTATTAATTCCCCGCGGCGAATCCCTTCTCAGACGCCCGTCCAGGAAAAGCCCCAATCCTCACAACCGGAACCCCAGACAGGCAGTACGGAAAAGCCGGCCAGTAAATCCGCCTGGGCGAACACTGAAAGCTGGTTTGAAGCAACCCTGGGACGCAAGAAGGGGGGCGTTCGTCAGGCGGGTCAGTTACTGGAAATTATCAGGAGCGCCACGCTTGTGGCAGGCAGCTTAACGGGAAAGGTACCGGCTATTGCTGGAAAGGCACTGGATGATATCAGTCTTGGGAATGTGTCATCCGACACTCGTCCAGAGGCATTATTGCAATCAACGGCGACTAAAGCGGAGCCAGACTCTCCGCTGCCGCCTTCAACACCCAGAAAGCCAGCCACTCCGACCACTGAGGCATTGTCCCAGTTACTGGATAATGCGGAAAAAACGCTGTCCACGCTAGACAAGAAAACAGCCACATTAACCAGGGTAGTGAAGCAACTACAGGGCGAGTATGACCGGCTGACAACCCCCAAGCCCCAGTGGTGGGATCCGTTTCAGGGGGCGCGCCTGGAAGCGGCAGATCGCTATCAGGCGGATTCGGTGGTCAAACCGAAACTGGAAAAGGCACAGAAATTACTGGCAGATCACAACCGGTCCGCCAGGGCTGAAAAAAAAGCCACCATTCGCCAGATTCAGCGGGACCTGACCCATGGGATGGAAGCAACGGCATTGAATCTCAATGCAGACACGTTCAGTCGGGAGCTGGCGGGTAAGTACAAGCAAGCCACCCTGAATGTCTGGAACCGGGTTAGTGACCTGCTCAATGGATTGGGTGGGCAGGCCAACAAGCCCCTTGAGGCCGCGTTTGCCAATCTGTATGACAAATATGAAGCACTGGATGAGGCAGGCATAACCAGTGATGAGAGCAGCGGTGTTGCCGATGAGGACGGCGATAAGCGAGGCTGGATGCACCAGACCCGCAAAGAGGTCTTCGGCGAAAAGGGACCGACACACGAAGCGGTACACCAGGGGATGATTGGTGATTGTTTCTTTCTCGGGCAACTGGCGGGTGTAGCCCAGGAAGACCCGGATTTGATTCGCTCCGGAATTCGCGAACGTACGCATCCCGTGACGGGTGACACCATTCCCAATCAGTTTGAAGTCCGCTTTTTTGAACAGGATGAAGCAGGCAAAGTGGTTGAGGTCTGGGTGTCAGTGGATGCGCTGAATATCCTGGATAAAAATGGTGAACCCATGTTTGCCGATACCCCGGATATGGATCGGGATGGCCGGGAAGAAATCTGGGTGCAGCTGTATGAGAAAGCCTATGCAGCGTACCGTTCCGATACCAAGGAACTGGTTGATGGTTTGTTGGAAATCGATCAGGGCGGTGGAGGTCATGAAGCGTACTTTTCCCTCACTGGGAAAACTGCGACACCCAAGGATGTGACACGGCTTTCAGATGCTGAACTGGTGGCAACACTGGCCAAGACGAACCCTAATCCCCCTCATGGCCAGCCGGTAATGATTGGCAGCAAGGGGCGCAGTGACCGGCAGGAAATTGCGCAGGGGATTCCCGGCAACCACGCCTTCCAGGTGCTTCAGGTGAGGATGGAGCAGGACAGCGGCGAGTATAAGGTCATGATCCGCAACCCCTGGGGCCATACAGAGCCCGGCCAACCCGCCAACCAGGGGGATGGCATCTTTGAAATCAGCCTGGATGAATTCCGTGAGCTGTTCTTTGTGGTGATTGATCCGGACAAGCCGATCCAAACCTGAGCGGATGTTTTATTGATCTGCATTAGGGAAATAAAACCCTACTATTGATAGGGTTTGCCCACATTGCGACTATTGAACTCGCTAAAAGGAATACCCCTGTGTTGTTACCTGTCACAACAATCCGGCCCTGTGCGCTGGACGATGTTCTATGCAACATCGCTTTCCCATTACACGACATTTTCTGTCAGCCATCCCGATTATCCATCAGGCCACTGCTAACCGGTATTCCCGATCAAGCATCCGGCTAACGACAAGGAAGATTGTTGCACTCATGGCAAGACTGACCGGTTCATACCGCTAACCGACACAATACTCTCATCATACTTGTGACCTGACCGCATCGTGCTGTCGGGAGAGGATTGTTGTGCCTGTTATCTGCGTAAATCCGGATCTGGTTATTGCCGTCTTATATTGTGTTTTTGATGGACGACAGATCATGCACGCCATCGGTATTGATATTGGTTCAACCGCCGCCAAGGTTGCGGTATTACATCAGGATGCGCTCCAGCACCATTTTGTCATTCCCGCCGGTTGGAGCAGTGCGGAAACTGCACAGACTATTCTCCAGAATCTATCGGGACAGGGGCTTAGTCCGGATAACGCTTACATCATCGCCACGGGATATGGTCGTGTATCAGTGCCCTATGCCCACAAAACCATCACAGAAATAACCTGTCACGGCCGGGGAGCCGCGTTTTTTACCGATCGAAACTGCACCATTGTGGATATTGGCGGTCAGGATACCAAGGTCATTTCCATGGAAGGTGGCCGGGTGGTCAACTTCACCATAAACACAAGTGTTCTGCCGGTACCGGCAAGTTCATTGAGGTGATGGACAATACCCTCGGTGTCACCATTGACGATCTGACGACGCTGGCCGCAACCGGCTCCGGCATCACGATTACTTCCATGTGCACGGTCTTTGCCGAATCCGAAGTCACCAGCCTGATAGGGCGAGGTGAAAAGAAAGAAAACATTGCCTTTGGGATTGTCGATTCGGTTATTAACAAAGTCCGCTCTCTCTGCATCAAGCACGGACGTGATGAGCACTACCTTCTCACCGGCGGCTTGAGCAGTAACCCCTATCTACTCCGCTGCCTGAAAAACACGTTACAGGCGAGCGTGACGTCCAGCCCGCTCGGCCGCTATGCCGGGGCGATTGGCGCCGCCATGCTGGCGCAGGAACGTATTCACTGAAACCAATGGATTATGATTATGGAAAAAGTTGCTGTATCCACGTTGCCGGAAACGTTTGATGAATTTGGTGAAGCACGCAGAAACGGTTTTCTGGCCGTCAAGGAATTCAAGGATCTGGGGGAGAAGGTGGTCGGCACCTTCTGTACCTTTACCCCGAAAGAAGTGATTTATGCGGCGGGCGCTCATCCCGTGTCGCTTTGTTCCGTCAGTGAGGAAACCATTCCGGATGCAGAAAAACATCTGCCCAGAAACCTCTGCCCACTGATCAAAGCCAGTTACGGCTTTGCGCTGACTGACCGTTGTCCCTACATGTATTTTGCGGACATGATCGTTGGCGAAACTACCTGCGACGGTAAAAAGAAAATGTACGAGTTACTGGGTGAAATCAAGGATACCTGGGTCATGCAGCTGCCCCAGACCCAGGAAAAGACCGACGCCCGGACGCTCTGGCAAACAGAGGTTAGAAAACTGATTGAGAAGCTGGAGCAGAAGTTTGACACGGTGATCAAACAGGACGATCTAGCGGCGGCCATCCGGTCGTGTAACGAAGACCGTCGTGTACTGAAAGCTTTCCACCAGCTTGGGCGATACAAGCCTTCGGTGATAACCGGGTTCGATCTGTTTACAGTACTCAATGGTGCCAGTTACACCTTTGACCGGGAAACCATGAAGGCCAATGTCCGGCAGATGATTGCGGATGTTGAAGCACGTTATGTGGAGGGTGAATGGGTTGTTCCCGAGCATACGCCACGCATATTGATCACCGGCTGTCCGATTGGCGGTGTCGCCAACAAGGTGATCAAGGCGATCGAAGAGGCCGGTGCCGTCGTGGTGGCGCTGGAAAATTGCCAGGGGTATAAGGAACTTCATGAAGAAGTGGCAGAAGACATTGATCCGGTTGAGGCTATTGCCAATAAATACCTGAATATCCCCTGTTCCGTCATGACGCCGAATAAAGGCCGGGAAACACTACTGAAAAATATGATCGATGACTATCAGGTCGATGCTGTCGTTGATGTGGTGCTGCAGGCCTGTCACACCTATAACATCGAAAGCTATGGTATTCGGAAAATGGTTACCGGCGAAAAACAGATTCCGTTTATGACCCTGGAAACCAATTATTCCGAGTCTGACACAGGTCAGATCAAAACCCGCATGGAAGCCTTTGTAGAGATGCTATAAAGGCATTTATCTATGTCATCAGTCTGTGCATTGGTTTCTGTGGAAACCAATGCACAGGTTTTTTTGTTTTATCCCGCAATACTTGCCAGTTTTGCCGGTACCGTCAGGCTGGCGGGTACGCTGTCACTGCCATAATCGGTCAGCTCCAGACACATACCACACTCCGAAGAAATGGCCCGTGGAACGGGCATCACACGACAGGCTACTGCTGCCGCTTTGAGCTGAGCCTCAGCCTGGATAACGGCGCGGGTATTTTCAAACAGAAGAAACTGACGCTTCATTGTCCTTTTGCCACTTTGGTTAATGCATCCAGCAGATAGTCAAAATCGCTGTTGGAATGGTACGGAGAAAGAGAGAACCGGCAGGTGCCATCCGGGGCTGTGCCCAGATGTCGATGTGCCAAAGGCGCACAATGTAGCCCCGCACGGGTTTCAATGCCAAAACCCTCATCCAGACGCCATGAGAGTTCTGAACTGGCCAGCGTTCTGTGCGTCAGAGAAAAGAGACTGCCCTGATTGTTGAAGTCTCCAGCAGCGTGTAGCTGGAATCCTTCAATAGCTCGAATGGCTGCCAGCAGTGCTGCAAGATCATCACGATGGTGTGATGCTTCCGGTGGATGAGCCAGCGCAGCCTCCAGACCAAAGATACCGGCTACATTGGGTGTGCCCGCTTCAAACCGGTCTGGCAGAAATTCCGGCATATCGAGGTGTTCACTGTTACTACCGGTTCCCCCAAGCAGCAAAGGTTCCAGGGTGTGGGGATGGCGTGCCCAGAAACCACCGGTACCGGTGGGGCCAAGCAATCCCTTGTGACCGGTAAAAATCACATAATCCAGTCCCCAGGCCTCTGCATTGAAGGGGATTTTGCCCAGCGACTGGGAAGCATCAACCAGCAATGGTTTAGTACCAATAGCCTGTCGTATGGCAGACAATGGCTGCGTTACACCGTTGACATTACTCTGGTGGTTGACCACGACCAGACGGGTGTCGTCAGGGATGCTGATATTTGCCACATCAATCAGACCGTCGGAGAAGGCCGGAAGGGTATCGATCTGGATGTTAGCCGCAAGGCGTAGCGCCTCGAACGGGCGTGCAATGGCATTGTGTTCCATCGGGGAAATCAACACCCGGCCACCAGTCAGATCCATGCCACGAATCACCGTATTGGCGGCTTGGGTGGCGTTGGCGGTAAAACAGAGATGACCGGCGTCTTTAATACCAATAATGCTGGCCAGCGAATCGCGACACTGTTCCACCACCCGTGCCACCGTACAACAACGCTTATTCGCAGAACGACCATAGCTGCCCCCGATTTCCGTCAGGTAGCGGGCGACGGCTTCGGCCACCTGGGGCGGCTTGGGAAAGCTGGTGGCACTGTTATCAAAATAGGTCAGGGGTTGGGTCACGTTCATGGATAGATCACATGGCCAGTGCCGGACAGAGTCTCGGAGATGGTATACATGTTTGAGATAGTGCCAGCCGCCAGCCGTTGCTTGATATCAAAGAACTCGACACAGGTGCCGCATAACAGCAGCTCGACTCCCTGTTCTTCCAGTACCTGCAGGGCGGGTGCGGTATCGCTGTCTTCTGCAGCCAGCAAAACGCCGGCGTTATAAAACACCAGCGCTGCAGGTTTGTTGTCGTTTTCAACCAGGGTATTGATATAGGCTTTGATCAGCAGGCCCCCGAGTTGATCGTCACCGGAGCCCATCTTGTCGCTTTTGAAAGCAACAACAATGTGCTGTTTGTCTGTGTTCATACTGTGATCCTCTCCAGAAATTCTGTCCGGGATAGGGCAGGTCGACGGTCAGTCATACCTGTCTGCCAGAGTATTCAGAAAAAGCCGCATTCCTTGTATCCGTGATACCCCGTTTGTTTGGTGTTGAGGGTTAACAGATCAAGAAAAATGTCCTGTGAATGGCATCATTAGCGTGTTGATCCACTGGTCTATAATGCCGGAGGAGGTGTACGACAATGCTTAATCATGTAATGGGCATGTTCTACCATCCGCATAAGGAATGGGATGCCATAGATCATGAAATTGATCGTCGTGAGCGTTTTTATCTCTCCCACCTGTTTGTCCTGGCGGCCATTCCCGGCTTTTGCTCTTACCTGGGAGCAACCTATGTCGGCTGGTCACCGCTGGGTCTTGATCCCATCAGACTGACGCCGTTGAGTGCGCTGTTAATGAGCGCATTGTCTTATGTTGCGATTGTCGGTGCGATTGTTTTCATGGGCTTGTTTATTCACTCAAGTTACGCAGTAACGAATAACCTTAGCTGCTCGAATGATGCCCGCAGAGCGGTCATGTAAATCTTCGCCCTGAGCTGAAAATGATTGACCTTCAGTTTCAGGGAGAGG
>MUIA01000399.1 GCA_002084115.1 Oceanospirillales bacterium LUC14_002_19_P2
AAAAAATCGAATTGTGGAGTTCGGCAGAGGTCAATTTTTTGCTTTGTTGTCATTGGTCGTTACGGGCTATCTGCAGCTGTGTGTATATTACCCGTTGATACTGGTTTCGCGACAGCCTCTTGAGGCAAAATTAGCAAGACGAAATATTCTAATTGGTGGATTACAGCCACTATTAAAAAATTTAAGCGACTTCGAGTATAGCTGTGCAATAGATAAAACAAACAAAGCATATTACACAGCAGCCATTTGGGTCGTAGAACCTAAAGCACCTGATGAAATAGAGAAACTAAAAAACATCTTAGATGAATATGCAGTATTTTATGCATTCAATGATGGTACAGGTTTTGTTTCAATGAATAATGCTCGTATGGGCAATGGTACACACCAGCTGGTCGAAACTTAATCGGGTACCCGAGGGTCTCTAGCCCTCAGCCCCCACAACACCCTGCATGCGGGTCCGCACCGGGCGGTTCACCGAGTATCGTGACACCTGATCCACCCATCTTTCAGCGCAGCAAATCATGCATCGGCCAGAAAACGAGATTACCAGCTGCCTTCATACTTTAATCTGCTCTACACTTCTCACGCTTTCACGCCCCAGAGGTAAAAAAATCCGTCATGGCCAAACTCAACACCGCCCAGAAACGTCGGCAGAAAGAACTGAAGCGACGCAAGAAAAAACAATTGCAGGCACAAAAGCAGAAAAAACACTCATCCGTAGCGCCTGACTTAAGCGGGCTGCCCAAATTGTCAGAGACACTCCTGGAGTTTGCCGGTGGACTGCTGGATATCCCAAACGCCCCCAAAGCCTATATCGAAAACACCATTGGTATGGTGAGCATGTGCTGGAACATCGGCATCATGGAGCAAGAGCAAGGCCGGGAAATGCGTCAGAAGCTGACGAATATGCTGCGCGACGACACGATGGATGATAGTCAGGAGGGTTTCGAAAGCCAGATTGATGCGTTCATTATGGCAAGACGCCTTCTCTACCGGAATGATCCTCGTTTCATTGTCGATTACAGCGTGACATGGGATTATGCGGGTGATTTCCACCTCCAGATTGCCAGCACCATTTTACCTGAAGACAGCCGATTCTCATTTGATGAAGACGATCTGAGCTGCGGGCTTTCGGCTAAAACACAAGAAACAATCACATCGTTATCCACGCCACTGACGGATGAACAACGTCGTATTGTTGAATCGATTTATGAAGGTTATGCACTGCTGGATAAGAAAGATAAAACGTCTGAAGGAGCGGCCTGCGACCTCTGGCTCAATGTCTGGAGCCATGTGAAGGAACTCTATAAGGATATAGCATCAATAGATGAGATACTGCCATTGGAAGAACTGTTTCTGTCCAATTGGTGTACCGATGTAGAGATGTACCTGCATAACGCGGGGGTGGGCAATCCGGTCTACTTCAACAAACGCATCGTTTTTTGCCGCGATTTTTGCGAACAGTTCCCATCATCACATCCGCAGACACTCCATAATATGCGCCGGGCTGAAGCTGAAGCACTCTTTTTCAACGGCCAGCATGAACAAGGGGAAGCCGCATTTGAACAACTGGTCAATGACTATCCTGATAATGCCTGGGGCTATATCGGCTGGGGGGATATGTACAGCATGGACACAACACCCCGCTCCCTTTCATGGCCTACCGATATTGACCGGGCACGGGCATTGTACCGAATTCCTATAGAACGCCAGCTGGAGGATGCCGAGGATGCCGAGCAGCGCCTGAAGAATCTGGAGCAGCATGAAGCCCCTGAAACTCTGGACGCCTGAGTAGCATCGGGTTTGCACTATCAACCGGCTTGTCTTCATGCAATGGCAAGCATTAATGGAACGCTGTCGTTATAAACAGTTGGAATAAAATTACTCAAATTGAACACTATCGGCTTGCCCAGATCGCATCAGTGCCTCAAAAGATGCAACTTATCATCAAAAGGCTGATCAAAAAGAAAGAAGAAGACATTCGCATCGAACCCGGGAGCCGTTGGTAATCACGGGGGCCAGGGAAAACAACGGACAGATCATCTTTGGTTGTGAGGCGCGTCTTGAGGTCGGCAATGTTCCGGCAACAGGATACGCTGTACAGGCCCTTCAGCCCATCCTGTGAGGACAGGTTCTCACGATGAACCCGTTCGTGGTTAAAAAGGATAATGATCTACCATTGATCCGCTAATTTATCGTTCAGGGAGACAGCTTATGGCACGAGGTGTAAACAAGGTTATATTGATCGGCAATCTGGGCAGCGACCCCGAGATCCGCTACATGCCCAGCGGCGATGCAGTCGCCAACTTCAATATGGCCACCCATGAATCCTGGAAGGATCGCAATACCGGGGAATTACAGGAACGCACCGAATGGCACCGGATCGTGATGTTCGGCAAGCTGGCGGAAATCGCCCAGCAGTACCTGCGTAAAGGGTCAAAGGTTTACATCGAAGGCAAGCTGCAAACCCGTAAATGGCAGGATCAACAGGGGACAGACCGTTATACCACGGAAATTGTGGTCGA
>MUIA01000266.1 GCA_002084115.1 Oceanospirillales bacterium LUC14_002_19_P2
ACCGGTTGCGGTTGTTTTGCCAAAAGAGGACAGAAGGTAGTCAGAGTACAGCTCAATCAGATCGTGTTTCATACCGGCAATAATGCCGTATTTTCAGTCTTGTGCGTAACTTGAGATATTCAGTTGAAAGTGTTTGGCCTGTACCCGGAGCTGTTGCTCAGCAGTACTTCGCAACAGTTGTACATCGTCGTTAGTAAGTGTGCTTTTACCTGTTGGTACAGTGAGCTCAATATTGACCCATAACCAACGACCCAGACAGATGGTATGTATCCGATAGTGTGGGAGTCCAATTTTAGTTGCCGTGGCGGCCAGCGCTTGTTCCAGGGCGTGAGTAAGTCCCGGTTCTGCAATATCTTGCAGTAACAACTGGCGAAAATTTTTTCGCAGTGTTGCCATGGGTAAGCGAATCAGGAAAACCAGCAGCAATAAGGTTAGCACTGAGTCTATATAGGGGGTGGCCGGGTGGGTGTCTCCCATGAAACAGGCCAGTGCAAAGGCCACCATGGCAGTCGCGCTCACAGAGGCATCCACCACCCACTCCTGATATTCAAAGTAGATAAGCGGTGACTGAATCTTGCGGTAAAGGTACAGGAAGCCAATGGCGGTTGCGCCACCGACCAGGGTCGAGAAGACTTCGTAGATGAGTGCCAGGTCAAACGCTGGCAGGTTACCTCCCTGGACAATTTGATAGACGGCAACGGATAGCAGGATGCTGCACAGGGCCAGCAATATCAGTGATTCAAAAAGCAGCATCAGCGGTTCCAGTGTTGCAGAACCAAAAGGGCGTTGTGCAGAAACTGGTAGTGTCACCAGTCTGGCCACTTTGACGTTGGCCAGCATCGTTAGTGTACAGAGCAGTGAATAGCCCCCATCCAGCAGAACTGCGCGGGAATCACTGTACAGTGCAACCATAATACCGGTAATACCGAAAAACAGTTCCAGGACAACGGAATAACAGAGTAATTTCCGTTCGGTCAGCATAAAGTGTCGGTGTTGTGCTCAGCGAGTCAGTAAGTCGTTGTTAGTGACGGTGGTGGATAGGGGCTCGGTAGCTGGAACGGGACGTGAACAAACGACAAATACTGGCATGCCTTACATCCTGTGGTTTTTGAGAGATGCCTGACTGACAAGAACAGCATAGACAAGTTCGTGCATGGGGTGGGTTGAATGCGGGTTGTGACTCAAGACCATCGTGCACCACCCAAAAAGAAAGATGCGCTGTATAAGCAGGGCGATTCAACAACATCCCTGTTGTTCGCGGTTAATAAACGGCATGCGCTTTATCGGAACTTTCTACATTGCAGATAGAATCATCAGATCGTTTGTAGGTTGTGCTTATAAGCGTGACATTCCAGATAGGCAGGAATCCATTAAGAAAGCCGCTGACGCCAATCACGTGCTTGTCCTCTCCCTGACTGAACGTCATGTCAGTGAACACTCCCCCCGACGTATCGCCTTTCCGTGTTCCATTCAATGTATACCGGCTATAGGCTGGATTAGCGTAGGCATTCTGAAATCTGGGATATACACCGGATGCATCACGCATTTGAAACTGGCTTGTTTTGCCTTCTGACCAGGTTTTGTAATAAAAGCCGTCATTGACGACTTTAAAAAAGGCCTGCGCCTGCGTTTCATCCGCCCAGCAGCCTATCAGCCATGCAGGGGGATGAATGGTTACGTCGGGGACTCCCCGGTCGGACTTGATTGCACTTTCTGCTTCTGAGTCGATTTCCTCCGGAAAACTATCGGGGCTTGTAACCTCAGAAAACGCAGGGATCGAAACCAGTAACAAACACGCCAGACACTTGTTCATTAAAACCTCGCAATCATCTGTGAAATAGGGTGACTGAAAAGATAGTTGAGTCGTTAGCTATACGCCTGACCAATCCTCTGACAATGATCATTACGCGAAAGTGAAAAGCAGCATCAGAAAAATTAAAAGCGACAATGGGTTTATATTCTTAAGGCAGCATCAAATCTGTGTGAAAAAAGGGGAGTACTATCGTCATGCCATAGACAATATGAAATGCAGATATTGATAGGCCGTGCATAGCGTGCTCCCGTTATTAGCAAGCTTATATCCCAGTCTTCCTGTTTCAGTCTCGAGCCATTACGCCATAGTTTCTCCCTGTCTGAAGATGATGTGCACGTAAGTCGCAAGTGGTTTGTCGCATCCCGATCCGTGATTGCCGCAGGAGGCCAAAATCCGCCTGCAGCGTTGACCTCGGTCATCTTTTTGAATGACAGAATCCCGATAATGTCGATTGTCTAACAATCGACATATTAGAGAGTGAAACGTGATCAAGGCGATCCGTCTGTCTGGAACAGATAATGTAGCCACGTTGCTCCAGGATGCAGCGAAAGGCGAGACCGTAACGATTATTTCCGACCGGAATGAAGTGCTGGGAACCGTAGTGCTCCTGCAGGCGATTCCGTTCGGTAACAAAGTCGCCCTGACGCCATTTGCGGAAGGGGACGAGCTGGTAAAAGGCGGCTGTCCGGTAGGCCGGGCGATCTGCGCCATTCCCGTGGGCCAGTTGGTGCATGTCCAGAATATCCGTAGCCTGCGGCTGGACATTCCAGAGCCCGTAATCCGTGAAATTATCAAGCAGATGGCCATCGAGGAAGACGCAGCATGAAAACCTTCAAGGGCTACCAGCGTGCTGACGGTTCCGTCGGCATCCGAAACCATATCCTGATCATGGCTGTCGATGAGTGCGCTGAAGGTATTGCGCGCGCCATCAGCGATAAAGTGGCTAACAGTGTGGTAGTGACCAACTACAACACCTGCATGTATGGCGGCAATGAGGAAATGATTGCCACCATGATCAACACCGCCTGCAACCCGAACGTTGCCGGTGCGCTGGTGATTGCCATGGGCTGTGGCAGTATCGATCCCGAAATCGTCGCAGGTCCGATTAGCGAGACGGGTCGTATGGTGGATACGTTGACCTGTATTAAGGCCAAAGGCACGCGTTCTACGATCAGCGTTGGTATTGAAAAAGCTTCAATCATCGCCAAGGAAGCGGAAGCCTGTGAACGCGTGGATGCACCGATTGAAAAATTGTTCGTCGGCATCAAGTGCGGTGGCTCCGACACCAGTTCCGGCATCGCCTCCAATCCCAGCGTTGGTCGTGCGGCTGACAAGCTGGTGGACATGGGCGCTTCTGCTGTCGCCGGTGAACTGCTGGAACTGCTGGGTTGTGAAGATATCCTGCGCAACCGCGCCATCTCCACGGAAGTGGCGGACAAGATTGAGCGTCTGATCAGCGAATAAGAAAAGCGCTGGCACGTGGAAGGCACTGAAGTTGAAACCATGAGTATTGGTAACAGTGTCGGTGGTCTGACGACCCTGGAAGAAAAATCCCTGGGTGCCCTTGGCAAGACTGGTAGCCGTCCGATTCAGGATGTACTGCGGATCAACTCCCGCCTGACTGACAAGCGTCATGCGCCGGGTATGTACCTGTCTGAAGTCACCATGTTGTGTGGTGGCGCGGGCATGCACTTCGCGGCTCTGGGTTGCCAGGTGATCCTGTGGACGACAGGTGGCGCCGGGTTCAACAACCCGATAATTCCGGTTATCCGGGTCAGCGGTAACCACAACCTGATCAATGAAGATATCGATATCGATGCCACCGGCATCATGCGCGGCGAAGACAGCATCGAAGCGGTATCCGAGCGGATTCTTGAGAAGCTGGAAAGCGTTGTTAACGGTGAACAGACCGCTATCGAAGAGATTGGTTACGCCTACTGCACGCTCTACCAGAAAGACCAGCGCCTGGAAAAAATGCTCTGCATTGAGCCGGCCTGATACCCACAAATGATTCTGAATCCGGCGTCCTTAACGGATGCCGGAACAGGCACCGCTTTGCCCAAAGAAACGTTACGAGTGATTCGGGGTAGACAATGAAAATTACTGACATTGAGGTGATTCACCTGCGCGTTCCTGCGCCGGGTGAGGTCTGTGAATGGGGCGAAGACGCGATCATCGTCCGCATGCATACCGATGAAGGCATTACAGGTATCGGCGAATCTGACAGTTCCCCGATGGTCATCAAGGCGCTGATTGAAACGCCGAATTCCAACCTGTACTGCTATGGCCTGAAAGAACTGCTGATCGGCGAAAACCCGCTGGAAATTGCACGACTGTGGCAGAAAATGTACTGGTCCTCCAACTATGTTGGACGACTTGGTGCAGGTATTCACGCGATAAGCGCCATAGATATTGCCCTGTGGGATATCGCAGCCAAGTATTACAACGTGCCACTGCATACCCTGCTGGGTGGCAAGTTCCGTGACCGTATTCGTGCGTACGGCACATTTATTCCGGCAGATCGTCCGGAAGACAACCGTGAGATCGCCCTGAAGCTGGTTGAGAAAGGCTTCAAGAGCCTGAAGTTCGGCGGTGGCGTTCTGGGTGATGATCCGGACACCGATTATCAGATCGTCAAGCATGTCCGTGAAGCGATTGGCTACGAAATTGAGCTACAGATCGATCTGGCCACCAAATGGGGTACGGCCGGGCTTGCGCTGCGGATGTGCAACCGCCTGGAAGAGTTTGACCTTAACTGGATCGAAGAACCCGTACTGGCGGACGACATCAAGGGATACACCAAGCTGGCAGCGCAGGCGACCCAGAAGATTGCTGGTGGTGAAGCACTGACAACCCGTTATGAATTCAAGGATTTCCTCGAGCGTTTCGATCCCGATATCGTCCAGCCGGATATCACTCGCTGCGGCGGTATCACCGAGATGCGCAAGATCTACGACATGGCCCAGCTCAACGGTGTCCAGCTGATTCCTCACGGATTCAGTACCGGCATCCTGCTGGCGGCATCCGTGCATTTCTTTGCGTCCTGTGAGCACGGCACGCTGATGGAATACTCCGAGAGCACCAGCCCGCTGGTGAACGACAATGGATTGGTGATCAATCCGATTGCGTTCCGCGACGGCTTCCTGGAAGTACCGGATCGTCCGGGTCTGGGTATTGAGCTCAACGATGAGTTCATCAAGGAATTTCAGATCAACTGATTTAACCGCCGCCTTCTTATGAGGGCGGACCAATTCACTTCAATTAACCCTGTTTTGGGATTCAAACCCGGGTATCACGGCTAAGTTACCCCTTGTGGTTGGTAGCACCAATGTCCAATGATTTTCTCGAACATGCGTGCAGTCGTCAGCCTATGACGCTCTGTTAGAGCGCGCCGCCAAGCGAGGTAATGAGTCAT
>MUIA01000323.1 GCA_002084115.1 Oceanospirillales bacterium LUC14_002_19_P2
AAAATCGAATTGTGGAGTTCGGCAGAGGTCAATTTTTTGCTTTGTTGTCATTGGTCGTTACGGGCTATCTGCAGCTGTGTGTATATTACCCGTTGATACTGGTTTCGCGACAGCCTCCTAAGGGACTTTGTCGGAGGTGATGGCAAACCGGGGTATTTTCGCATTGAACTGGCCATGTATGGCCGGGCTGGTGAACCCTGTACGAGGTGCGGCACCGCCATCCGCGAAGTGAGACTCGGGAACCGCTCAACCTGCTTTTGTCCCCAATGCCAGCGGGGATAAAGGGGAACTGAACAAACCCCGAGTGGTCAAATATTGCATATCACTTGTCGCAACCGTTGTGTTCAACTAATGCAGAGAATTCCCTTATTACTGGTAGTTATGCTTAGCCTGGCTGTTTATGTGCAAGCCAGCGAAAACAGCAATAACCTGATTATCAATCGCCTGGTCATCTTTGGTGACAGCTTGTCAGACCAAGGAAAACTGCATAACAAAATGAGTGCAGCCTTACCACTTTCACCACCGTACTGGAAGGGGCGATTCAGCAATGGCCCCGTCTGGACTGACAGACTTTCGGAAAAATACCCACTGATCAATGAAGCAGAAGGCGGCGCCGCTGCCGTTGACTACCGTCGCTTCAGCAGTGATATGAAATACAAGGTAGCCAACACACTGGATAATGAAATTAACCAGTTCTTAGGACATTCGTCGTTTAAGAACGATGATCTGATCATCATCTGGATTGGGGGCAATGATTACCTGGCCTATCATTGGACAAAGCCTGCGGATATTGAGCGGGTTGTCCTTGAACACGTGATACAGATTCGACGTATTCAGCGCCTTGGTGCAAAACACATCCTGGTAATCAACCTCCCTGATATGGGTAAAACACCCATTGCCCGTAAAGAAGGGGTATCAGCACTGATGTCAGATGTGACCGAATACCACAACACTTATATGAAAACTGTTTTTGAAAAGGCTTTTGACCCGGAATTTGTGCGCATCTTTGATGCCACAGCAGTCTTTAACGATTTTATTAATTCACCACAGGATTATGGTTTTGAACACACCATTGAACCCTGTTACAGCGGTGATTATTGGGGGTTGCCCTGGAGCCAGTCTCGGTCAACCCGGTCCGCCCAGTTGAAACCAGAACAGCAGGTTTTTGCGCATACGTTACAATCTTCTCTCGCCTCACCTTCACAACACCGCCTCTTTTGGACTGATACGCCGGAATGCCGTGGATATATCTACATGGACGGCATTCATCCCTCCCAATTGGCCCACAAACAGGCAGCTAAACTGCTGGATGCTGATATACAGCTACACTATAGCCCTTGATGATGATCAGCAGCGAACAGCAGCCCAACAAAAACTTTCGATAAAACGAAAAAGCTGTGTTTATCTCGTCTTCGTACCCGATGTAGCTATTCCATGACTGCCGTCATCAGCGATATTAAATCGGAGTCAGACTTCAATGGGCAATTCAGCAAAACATTATCTTATTGTTGCCTCTATAGCACTCTCATTATCCCTGCCAGCCCTACCCGACAATGCAATTATCAAACGCCTTGTTATCTTCGGAGACAGCCTTTCAGACCAGGGAAACCTGTTTGAGCTCTTTCACGAACGTATTCCTGTATCGCCCCCCTATTGGCAAGGCCGTTTCAGTAATGGTCCCGTATGGACAGATATTCTGTCACTGCACTACACCATAAAGAATATGTCCCAGGGTGGAGCAACACTGGTTAACTACAGAAAATACAGCGTTGCTTTACAGTATCTCTATGTGACTTATCTTGGTGAAGAGGTGTCCCAGTTTTTAAAAAATGATCAATTCCTGCCAACGGATCTGATCATCATCTGGATGGGGGGTAACGACTATGCCACCTTTAAGTGGGTCAGCCCTAGAGACAGGCATCGTGCTGTACGTGAGCTGTACATTGAAATCCTGAGAATGAGGCACAAGGGAGCACAACATATTCTTGTCATTAACCTACCCGATATCGCTGAAACACCCAGGGTAAAGGAGGATGACGCCGAACTCTTCCATCGCATCACCCTCGACCACAATCATCAGCTGGAAGTGACACTGTCAAGCAAACTCCCGCCCGACGTTCTCAGGATTTTTGACGCATATACGACATTCAAGGCCATTTTTTCTGCCCCGGAGACCTACGGGCTTAATAACACAAGCAACCCCTGCTATAGCGGGAGTATATGGCGACATCATCAGGGCATCAGCGCAGATCATTCTGACGATCCCGTATCGTGGCTACACAGCCAGCTGGCCCCTATTCACTTCACTGAACACGCCCATTTCAGGGATATATCAACCTGCCAACAGCACCTTTTCTTTGATGATCTACACCCGACGACCTTCGCACACGGCATTATTGCAGACAAACTGGATCAGTTTATCCAGAAAAATTACCAACCTGTTCTCATTCAGCCCTGAACAGGCTTGAGAAAACTTGACAATCCATACCGTCGGGCAAGATAACTGATATAATTGAGACATAAATTGAATAATGATCACATCCGGGCCGGGGAGGCGACAATCCCATGAAAAAGCGATTTCTCGCAGTATTAACCACACTTGTGACGACTATCCTGTTATTTACCGCACCTGTACACGCCAGTGAAGGTGATGTTCAGATGGAGGAAGTCAACAAGAACACACTGCAGGCCCGTAATGAAAATCCCGGTTTCTTCACTATGACCGCAGATCTTCTGCTCGCACGTCCTCTTCTGCTGGCCACTACAGCTGTTGGTACCGTAATCTTTATCGTCAGTTCTCCCTTCTCAGCATTGGGTGGCAATATCAATCAGGCCGCAGACAAACTCGTTCTGGAACCTGCCAAGGCGACCTTCGTTCGCTGCCTCGGATGTTCCTACAATGAAAGTCCGAACTTATAACCTGCGTCAGATATCACCATAAAAAGCGGCCGTCTGGCCGTTTTTTTATGGTTTAAATAATCCCTCTGCTCCGCGTAACAGCCTCGTCCAGACCGTCCCAAAGAAGCAGGTTTCCAACCCGTTCTAAATGCGCCACACTACCCTGCCCCTTTCGCAACTCACGATTGACGCTTTCATGACAACACCCATTGCCCTGACAATTGCCGGTTCTGACAGCGGCGGCGGCGCTGGTATTCAAGCAGATCTCAAGGCTTTCTCTGCACTGGGCGCGTATGGCTGCTCGGTCATCACCGCGCTGACAGCCCAGAATACCCAGGGGGTACAGGGCATTGCCGATGTAGAACCTGCTTTCATCCGCCAACAGATGGACTCCGTGTTCTCAGACATCCCAGTGCAGGCCATCAAGATTGGTATGCTGAGCCGTACCGACAGCATCAACGCAGTTGCCGACGGACTTGAAGGCCAGCGCGACAAGCATATCGTGCTGGATCCGGTGATGGTCGCCACTAGCGGTGAGCGGTTGCTGCGAGATGAGGCGATTGCCACACTCAAAGCACGCTTGATCCCGGTGGCCAGCCTGATCACGCCAAACCTGATGGAAGCCGCCGTCCTGCTCGACTGCCCTATACCCGAAACCTCCAGTGATATGGAAAAGATGGTGGAACCGTTAATGGCCCTGGGTTGCCAGGCGGTACTGGTCAAAGGCGGCCACCTGACTGAAGCCGAGAGCACAGACATTCTGTTCGATGGCACAGACATCTACCATCTCCGCTCCCAGCGCATCCAGACCCAAAATACTCACGGTACCGGTTGCACCTTATCGTCAGCGATTACCGCACTACTGGCCCGAGGATACACACTGCCCGATGCAGTCAAAACAGCCAAGGACTATATCGCCGAAGCCATTGCCCATGCAGACAACCTGACAATCGGCAAAGGCCATGGTCCGGTACACCACTTCTATCAATGGTGGAACTGATATAACACTCCCCCACACATCCTGACCAGTGATTCAGGTATGGCATGGTAGCTGCATAGCCACTACCCGCCGTGCCTGGACAGCCCTCAACAGGCAGGTCTGTAGACTCTGCCATTTAGCAAAAGCCGCTCTCCAACACGGCCTGTCATCACTGACTACACTCACTCCCCAAACAAGGAAGGGGCACACTCTCAAGAACCATTGAACAAGCAATGCTCTGAAGTTGTGCAGTAGAGCTGGCTGATGCAACCAGCCACACCGGACTCGCCTGAAAGATCCGGACAGTAAGGACAACATGAGGAGATCAGACCATGTCGACACTTCGCTGTGGACTCATCCAACTGGGGCTGAAGGCAGATACCCATGAATCACCGGAACAGATTCGTGAGGTGATGCTGGAGGCACACATTCCCTACATAGAGCAGGCCGGCAACGCCGGCGTCAAGATACTCTGCTTCCAGGAAGTCTTTACCCAACCCTATTTCTGCCCCAGCCAGGATGCCCGATGGTACGCGGCGGCCGAAGCAATTCCCGACGGCCCGACAACAAAACTCATGCAGGAATATGCCAGAAAACACCAAATGGTCATTATCGTCCCGCTCTTTGAACAGGCGATGACCGGTGTCTACTACAACACGGCAGCGGTCATTGATGCGGATGGCCGTTACCTGGGCAAATACCGCAAGACTCATATTCCGCAGGTCGCCGGCTTCTGGGAGAAATTCTTCTTCAAACCCGGCAGTTCCGACTGGCCGGTGTTTGATACCCGATACGGAAAAATCGGCGTCTATATCTGTTATGACCGTCACTTTCCGGAAGGCTGGCGAGCCCTGGCGCTCAACGGTGCTGAAATTATTTTTAACCCGTCGGCGACCGTAAAGGGCCTCTCCCAATACCTATGGGAACTGGAGCAGCCCGCTGCAGCTGCCGCTAATGGTTGCTACATCGCGGCGATCAACCGTGTTGGGACAGAGTCACCCTGGGATATTGGCGAGTTCTATGGCTCCTCCTACTTCGTGAACCCTCGGGGAACCATTGAAGCGCAGGCCAGCGAAACGGACGACGAACTACTGATTCATGATCTGGATATGCAACAGGTGCAGGATGTCCGCAACCAGTGGCAATTCTTCCGTGATCGTCGTCCCGATCAGTATCACCGGCTGACCCAGCCTGAATAAGGAGACCTGTCATGACTGATCTGGCAAGAGTTTTCCGGACACTTTTTTACGCTGCCTTGGCAAGTTCCTGTTCATACTTGAAAGGTGCCAGGTAGCCATTAACAGAATGTTTTCTCTGGCGGTTATAGTAAACCTCAA
>MUIA01000027.1 GCA_002084115.1 Oceanospirillales bacterium LUC14_002_19_P2
TTAGACAAACCGGTTGCGGTTGTTTTGCCAAAAGAGGACAGAAGGTAGTCAGAGTACAGCTCAATCAGACCGTGCTTCATACCGGCAATAATGCCGTATTTTCAGTCTTGTGCGTAACTTGAGTTAGTATTTTTTTCTAAATATAGTAACGAACAGTTTTTAATCAACTGAGACATAACTTTCTATTGATTACGTTTCATCCACTAAAAATCTTTAGAAACATTGTTGATATCGACTAAAAGGAGGCATTATTAATGTCAAAAGGTGACAAAACCGGAAAAACAGGCTCTTACGTTTACACCATGAACCGGGTGAGCAAAGTCGTTCCACCCAAGCGCCAGATTCTAAAGGACATCTCACTGTCCTTCTTCCCTGGCGCCAAAATCGGCGTACTGGGGCTCAATGGCGCCGGTAAATCCACCCTGCTGCGCATCATGGCCGGCGTTGACACCGAATTCGACGGTGAAGCCCGTGCCCAGTCCGACATCAACGTGGGCTACCTGCCCCAGGAACCACAGCTGGATCCTGAAAAAACCGTCCGCGAAGTGGTTGAAGAAGCCCTGGGCGAGGTGAAGGAGGCCCAGCAGAAGCTGGAGGAAGTTTATGCCGCCTATGCCGATCCGGATGCGGATTTCGACAAACTGGCTGCCGAACAGGCCCGTCTGGAAAATATCATTCAGGCTGCCGACGCCCACAACCTGGACCGTAAGCTGGACGTCGCTGCCGATGCCCTGCGTCTGCCCGAGTGGGATGCGGTCGTGAAGAACCTTTCTGGTGGTGAGCGTCGCCGTGTGGCCCTGTGCCGCCTGTTGCTCGCCAGCCCGGACATGCTTCTGCTGGACGAACCGACCAACCACCTGGACGCTGAATCCGTCGGCTGGCTGGAACGGTTCCTGTGCGAATACCCCGGCACCGTGGTTGCCATTACCCACGACCGTTACTTCCTGGATAATGCCGCCGGCTGGATCCTGGAACTGGACCGTGGCGAAGGCATCCCCTACCAGGGCAACTACTCCTCCTGGCTGGAGCAGAAAGAACAGCGCCTGGAAATGGAACAGAAGCAACAAGACGCCCGCCGCAAGGCCATGGAACACGAACTTGAGTGGGTGCGCTCCAACGCCAAGGGCCGTCAGTCCAAGAGCAAGGCCCGACTGGCCCGGTTCGAGGAAATGCAGTCCCAGGATTTCCAGAGCCGTAACGAAACCAACGAAATCTACATTCCACCCGGTCCGCGCCTAGGCGACAAGGTCATCGAATTCAACAATGTTACCAAGGGCTTTGGCGACCGCCTGTTGATCGACGACCTGAGCTTCAGCGTGCCGAAAGGTGCGATTGTCGGCATCATCGGTGGTAACGGCGCCGGTAAGTCCACCCTGTTCAAGATGATCATGGGCCGCGAGCAGCCGGATTCCGGCAGCATCGAGACCGGTGATACCGTCAAGATCGCTTTCGTCGAGCAGATGCGCGACGAGATGGACAACAAGAAAACCGTGTGGGAGCTGATATCCGAAGGCTCTGACATCCTGCGTATTGGCGGCTACGAAGTCCCGTCCCGTGCCTATATCGGCCGGTTCAACTTCAAGGGCGCGGATCAGCAGAAGCGTGTCGGTGAACTGTCCGGTGGTGAGCGCGGTCGTCTGCAGCTGGCCTGCACCCTGAAGGAAGGTGGCAACGTGCTGCTGCTGGACGAACCCTCCAACGATCTCGACGTGGAAACCCTGCGCGCCCTGGAAGAAGCCATGCTGGCCTTCCCCGGCTGTGCGATGGTGATCTCACACGACCGCTGGTTTCTGGACCGGGTAGCCACCCACATTCTGGCTTACGAAGGCGATTCCAAGGTAACCTTCTTCGAAGGGAACTACACCGAGTACGAAGCCGATCGTGTTGCCCGTCTGGGCGCTGACGCCGCTGGCCCACACCGGATCAAGTACAAGCGTATCGATGCCTGATTTCGAGCATTAAATTCGTTGACAAGCAGGTAGCTATCTCATAACAGGATAGCTACCTCAAACTTTAAAGTGGCGTTACTTTACGCCGCGTCACAGGATGATGAATCGGCTCACTTTCATCATGCGCTATCGTTGGATTCATAGTCGCGCCGTACATATCATTGAAAAGAGAGTCAGTTGCACAATCAAGCGTATGCTCAGAACCGTCGCCTGAAGTGTCAATATAGTTGTTTATGATTAGAAACGACTCGTCTCGCACAAACCCTCCTGCCCCCGGAAATGCGTAGAGTTCTCCTCTCTTTCCTTCTTTCGTACTATGCATCTTTAACAACATGGAACGGGTTTTCCCCTTAATCTCAGCAAACGTCATAATTTGGGGTTTTACTTTAAGAAACGTTGCGTTAATCGTTGGGTCTAGCGCCAACTTATTACCACTATCAGGGCTAAGTTACCCCTGATGGTTGGTTGACCTATACTCCCTGAACCATCCGGCTATCAGGGGATGACTGTTATGAATTCCAGGCTCTTTCAAAATTTCATTGATGCGATTTCGTTATTAA
>MUIA01000369.1 GCA_002084115.1 Oceanospirillales bacterium LUC14_002_19_P2
ACCGGTTGCGGTTGTTTTGCCAAAAGAGGACAGAAGGTAGTCAGAGTACAGCTCAATCAGATCGTGTTTCATACCGGCAATAATGCCGTATTTTCAGTCTTGTGCGTAACTTGAGTTAATAACTCGATCATTCTGGTGGATTCAGCCAATCAGCATCACAAACAGGGGCTGAGCATTCATGATGCCATGCGGGAGTCGGCCCGCGTCAGGCTGGTACCGATCCTGTTAACGACACTGACGACCATTGGCGGACTACTCCCCCTGACCCTGGAAGGGTCCAATATGTGGTCACCCATGGGCTGGTGCATTATTGGTGGACTAATAACGTCTACTCTGTTGACGCTGATCGTTGTCCCTGTGTTATATACCCTGCTTAGTAATGCTACTGAACGACAGTGCCCAATAAAAAATGCACAGACCGCTGCCTCTATTTCAGGGGATTCCTCAGGCAACTTCTGAAAACATACCCTTTCTTTCTAGACAGCCGACCGGTCTGGGCTTTTTAACCTGAAGCGGTTTATACCGTTATCGCTTCCAAATTTTCAGACAGAGTCATTACCATGAACTGTCAGCAGCTGACCGTCACACACAAGCAGGCGTGGCACAGCGCCACCAACCATCCATTCCTGCTGGACTGCCGAAGCGGCAACCTGAAACCTGCACAGTTCAACCGCTGGCTGGAACAGGATTACCTGTTTGGTATTGAGTTCACCCGTTTTTTTGCCGCGACATTACAGGCTGCGCCGCCAAACCACTTTGATATCCTCCTAAGCGGCCTGACTGGCATCAAAGCAGAATTGTGCTGGTTTCACACGACCGCAAAAGAGCGGAATCTGAGCCTTCACAACTCACTGTTACCCGCCTGTGAAGAGTACTGTCGTTTTCTGATTGCACTCAGTCATCGTCCGTATCCGGTATTGGCAACCATACTTTGGGGTATCGAAAACACATACAGTGTCGCCTGTCGGACACCAATAGCATCGCCTTACGATCAACTGTTTGCCTATTGCGCCAGCGATACTTTCAAAGATTACGTCCATCAGCTGGAGCAGATTGCAGACGAGGCGCTTACGAGTGCGACCGAAGAAACCCAGTCAGAAACCGAAGCCGAATTCCTGATAATGTGCCGTCATGAAAAAGCCTTCTGGCAGATGGCCTATGAGGCAGTTGCCTGAACGGAATCTCCACCCATAAAAAAACCGCACCTTAAGGTGCGGTTTTTTAGCAGTGAACTGCAGGGGGATAATTACATCATGCCGCCCATGCCGCCCATTCCACCCATGCCGCCCATGTCAGGCATTGCAGCAGGCTTCTCTTCAGGCAGTTCTGCAACCATGGCTGCAGTGGTGATCATCAGGCCTGCGATGGAGGCAGCTGCCTGCAGCGCAGAACGGGTGACCTTGGCAGGATCCAGGATACCCATTTCCATCATGTCGCCGTACTCGCTGGTAGACGCATTGTAACCGAAGTTACCTTCGCCAGCACGTACCTTATCAACGACAACAGAGGCTTCGTCACCGGAGTTGGTAGCAATCTGGCGGATAGGACCTTCCAGAGCACGCAGCGCCAGAGCGATACCGGCATTCTGCTCTTCGTTGTCGCCTTTAACACTGATAGCAGACAGAGCACGGATCAGGGCTACGCCACCACCAGGTACCACGCCTTCTTCAACGGCTGCACGGGTCGCGTGCAGGGCGTCTTCAACACGTGCCTTCTTCTCTTTCATTTCAACTTCAGTGGCTGCACCAACCTTAACGACGGCAACACCGCCAGCCAGCTTGGCAACACGCTCCTGCAGCTTCTCACGGTCGTAATCGGACGTGGAGTTCTCGATTTCGGCACGGATCTGCTCAACACGGGCAGCGATATCAGCCTGATTACCCGCACCGTCAACGATGGTGGTGTTGTCCTTGGTGATAACAACGCGCTTGGCAGAGCCCAGGTCTTCCAGGGAAGCACCTTCCAGGTTCAGGCCAACTTCTTCAGAGATCACAACACCACCGGTCAGGGTAGCGATGTCCTGCAGCATGGCCTTGCGACGGTCACCGAAACCAGGCGCCTTAACAGCTGCAACCTTGACGATGCCACGCATGTTGTTGACAACCAGAGTGGCCAGCGCTTCACCTTCAACGTCTTCTGCCAGGATCAGCAGAGGCTTGCCAGCCTTGGCAACGGATTCCAGAACAGGCAGCAGTTCACGGATGTTGGAGATCTTCTTGTCGAACAGCAGAATGAAGGGGCTCTCCAGTTCTGCAGACATGTTGTCCTGCTTGTTGATGAAGTAAGGAGACAGGTAGCCACGGTCGAACTGCATGCCTTCAACAACGTCCAGTTCGTTTTCCAGACCGCTGCCTTCTTCAACAGTGATAACGCCTTCCTTGCCGACCTTTTCCATCGCTTCAGCGATGATCTTGCCGACCAGCTCGTCAGAGTTAGCGGAGATGGTGCCAACCTGGGCGATCGCCTTGCTGTCTTCGCAGGGGATGGACATGGTGTGCAGCTGTTCAACAACGGCAGCAACAGCCTTGTCGATACCGCGCTTCAGGTCCATGGGGTTCATGCCAGCAGCAACGTACTTCAGACCTTCGTTAACGATGGACTGCGCCAGAACGGTCGCGGTAGTGGTACCGTCACCCGCCTGATCGTTAGCCTTGGAAGCGACTTCCTTGACCAGCTGGGCACCCATGTTCTGGTACTTGTCCTTCAGTTCGATTTCCTTGGCGACGGAAACACCATCTTTGGTGATGGTCGGCGCACCGAAGGACTTCTCCAGCAGGACGTTACGGCCCTTCGGCCCCAGGGTTGCCTTGACGGCGTCAGCCAGGATGTTAACGCCTTCCAACATCAGCTTGCGTGCGTCATCACCGAACTTGACTTGTTTTGCTGCCATAATCGTATTCCTTTAATCGGGCTTTCCGCATTACGCGGCCAGCCATAAAATTGGGTTAAAACAGCTGAAATCGACTTGAAGCGACGGGCGCTTACTCAGCTTCGATAACGGCCAGGATGTCACTCTCGGACATCAGAACGTGCTCAACGCCGTCAATCTTCACGGTGTTGGAATCGCTGTGGTAACCACCGAACAGAATCTTGTCACCCACGCTGACAGCCATCGGACGGACTTCACCGTTTTCCAGCGGCAGACCGGGGCCAACAGAAACGATTTCGCCACGGTTGGTTTTTTCGCCCTTGCCAGGCAATACGATGCCGCCAGCAGATGTGGTTTCGCTCTCGAAGCGACGAACAAGCACCTGATCACGTAACGGAAGAAGTTTCATCGACTCTCTCTCCAACTGTTTAGCAAGTATGCCTAAATAACATTACCGGCAGCTGCATTACGTCACCGGACGTCACAGCATGACCTTAAGGGTTAAGGTTGGGACTTAACGTCCCCGCCGACCCGGAATTGATGTGCATAAAAACTGTCACATCGGCCCCGGCGGCAAGCGAACTCACGGTACCGCACTAATACCGAGTCCGCTTCGGCTGACAGTATGAATAGGGGCTGAATTTTCGCTTTTCAACCCTGCCCTGCAAAAAAAATTCAAAAACGGTCAGCATGACTGACAAAATGCCAGTTTTACTCTTCACGACGGTATTCGCCTTCGATAATTTCCGGTCTGCGACTGCCGTTATCGGGCTCAAATGGGTCAACTGTACTGGACTGGTAAAAGCCGGTTTGGGCATAAGCGCCCGCCTGCCAGCGTTGGCTGGCCAGCATACGGCCTACGATTTTCCGACGTGTCAGGGGGAAGAGCCCTGCTAAGGCAATAATGTCAGTAATAAAACCGGGCGCCAGCAACAGAGCACCGCAGGCCGCGATGATGATGCCTTCCAGCATTTCCCGCGCGGGCACCTGGCCACTGGCCATCCGCTCACGGGCGCGAAACAGGGTATTGAGGCCTTGCTGACGCAGAAGATAGATGCCCAGTGAGGCCGTGCACAGCACCAGCGCCACGGTGGGCAGGATACCGATCAGGCTACCCACCTTGATCAGCACCATTAATTCGGTAATCGGGAACAGCACCAGCAACAAAAAGGCAAAGCGCATGAGTGTCTCCTTTAGACTTGCCTTTTATATGGAGATCAATGGGAGATTTTCAAGCGGGGAAACAAAGTGATACGTGAACTTTACAGTTCCCGCAGACTGGAAACATGCAGCAAATCAGGCTGCTTTTGCCAGGGCAACCAGCGCTTTACGTACGTCGCCGGCCGTTGCCACGGGCGCCTCAAAGGGGATGCGAATCAGACGCTCGCCAATCAGGACATGAAAACCTTCCGTGTCGACACCGGCCATTTTCGGTGTCACGCCTTCGGGCAGGATTTCACCGGCATTCAGGCAGTACTGGATGATGGCAGCCTGATGATCGTCATTCATATGCTGAACCATGCCCTGCTCAACCTCACCGGCGAAGGGATTGGTGAGCAGCAGTTCTTCCGGCTTAACCCAGTAGATTTCACCGAAACCACCGATAAAGCGCGCCCGGACCAGCTTAATACGATAAAACTCAAAATCGTGAGTTGTGTGATACTTACGGGACTGCGGGAAATAGCTATAGTAACGCTCTGCGGCGATCGGGTCTTCAACCTTCTCAGCATCACCCACCCAGGTCAGACGTCCGCCGGTCTGGATGTCATCCACATGGCTCTGAACGATGGTCAGCGAGACTTTGGGGTCTTGGCTGATGTTCCGTGTATGCTGGGCAATTCGGCTGATCAGGATCACGAGCTGTCCATCCGAATCCAGACAGTAAGGTGCCACCGATCCGAACGGGTAGCCCGGCATGGATACGGACTGGGTCGCCAGAACGCCTTGGTATTCGTTGAGAAGCAGTGCACGGGCCTGGGATGCCGCCCTCTGTCTGTCAGCCATGGTTCACTCCACTGGATCTGTTTTCTAATGCCGACACATTATATGCAAATGATAAACGTTATCAATATCATTATTAAAAACTTCACGTGAACATCAGCAAGAAGCACTCTTAATCACTACCACTAGTAAGTTAATCTAACTAACGAAACAGCATTGCCACTTCAATACTCTTAAATAATTTAAGCAGAAACAAATCTAACAAGGAAAGTTTATGGTGGACCCCACTATCAAGACAGTAAATCCACAAATTTAAGTTAAGTCCTGGTAGTTGGTTGATTGTTCCTCATGCAAAGTGAATTGCCTGAGGGGTTCTGTAATCAAGCGACTGGTGT
>MUIA01000131.1 GCA_002084115.1 Oceanospirillales bacterium LUC14_002_19_P2
CTGCGGCAATCCTATCGCAGGGAAGACGGCGTACTGATGAATCTGGCTCAGGTCTGCATGGACTCCGGCGGCCATTTCACCGATGAAGTCTACGCGTTCAGCCGCAAGCTGGGGATTGACTGGTTGATTCCCATCAAAGGGGCGTCTCAAGCGGGTAAGGCCATTGCTACCTTTCCGAAGACCCGTAACCGTAAGGGTGTCTATCTCACGCTGGTGGGTACGGACACAGCAAAAGAAATGATCTATCAACGCTACAGAATCCAGGAACCCGGTGCCGGTTACTGCCACTGGCCAGTCAAAGACTGCTTCGATGAAGACTACTTCAAGCAGGCAACAGCAGAAGAAAAGATCCGCAAGTACAAACATGGCGTCGCCCATTTTGAGTGGGACGCAAAAAAACGCCGCAATGAAGCCCTAGACTGCCGGGTGTATGCATTGACGGCGGTCAGAATCCTGCAACAGCACCGGGGGCTGGACCTGGAACAGCTGGCTCTCAATCGACCAGTACCGGACGTCATTGAGGAATAAAAAGGCATCCAGACGCCACCACTCGAAACCCGGCCTCGTCGCATCAGTCGAAGCACTTATCTCAACGGATAACACCATGATCAGCAGAGACGAATACATCGCGCTCAAATGGGCGGTGTTGCTCCGTGATACCCGCACGGTGGAGTTTGAAAGGCGCAAGGTGGAGTATGCCAGCTTCGGTGAAATGGAACGACGGCTGCAGGCGATTGAGCGTGAACTGGCCAGGCAGACCAAACGACCGAAGCAGTATGGTGTTTATAGTACCCGGGGCCTTTGATGGGATTGAAGCATCGGGTTGCTGGATGGCTATTGGGTGTCCGCAATCTTGGCTACACCTCTGCGGGAAGAGGACGACGCAGCCAGGGCTGGAGTGCACCGCAATCCGGTCCTAATAATGTCCTGACCGGTAATCTCGGCACCCTGATTAATCGTAGCCGGGCAGCTATTCGCAATGATCCCTGGGCGGCGAGTGGGTTAGACAAGCTGGTATCGAATATTGTTGGTACTGGCATTAAACCCAAATCTGATGCGGCTGACGACAGTGTTCGCCGTGATCTGCAGCAGCTGTTTCTGGACTGGACCGATGAGTCCGACGCTGATGGACAACTGGATTTCTATGGCCAGCAAAGCCTTGCAGCCAGTGCCATGCTTGAAGCTGGTGAGTGTTTTATCCGCCTCCGGCCTCGACGCCCTGAAGATGGTCTTTCGGTGCCGCTGCAGCTGCAACTGCTGGAAGCGGAGTTTGTTCCCTGGGATTACAACGATGACCTGAAAAATGGCCACGCCATCAGGGCGGGTATTGAGCTGGATACACTGGGACGCCGGGTGGCCTACTGGATGCATAAGGCCCATCCCCACGATTACACCATTCTTGATACTGCGAATCTCCGTCGTATTCCGGCAGAAGACGTGCTGCATCTCTATGAGCCGTTAAGGCCAGGACAGCTCCGGGGCCAGCCGGTGCTGACCCAGGTGCTGCTGCGGATGCATCACCTGGACAAGTTTGATGATGCGACCCTGTCACGACAGGAGATTGCCAACCTTTTTACTGGTTTTATTACAAAACCATCGCCAGATCAGGAGCAGGTGGACCCTCTTACCGGACGTCCCATCGTATACGACCTGCAGGGTGTACCCATGGTGGGAATGGAACCGGGCACTATGCAGGAGCTATCACCCGGAGAAGAAATAGTCTTTAACACGCCGCCAGGAGCGGCCAGTGATTATCCCGATTTTATCCGGCAGCAGCTGATGGCAGTGTCTGCCGGAATTGGACTCCCTTTTGAACTCTTGTCCGGTGATATGAAAGGCGTCAGTGACCGGGCATTACGGGTGGTGCTCAATGAGTTTCGCCGTCGGATCCAGCAGTTGCAACACAATCAGCTGGTGTTCCAGCTGTGTCGCCCTGTTTGGAATCGTTGGCTGGAGATGGCGGTGCTATCAGGCGCTATTTCAGCACCGAATTATCACAAGAAACCTAACGACTACCGCCGGGTGAAATGGATTCCCCATGGCTGGGCCTACATCCATCCGGTGCAGGACATGCAGGCCCAGGCGCTGGCGGTCCGCAATGGCTTCAAATCCCGCTCGGAAGTGGTCTCCGAGCAGGGGTATGAGAGCGAACAGGTCGATGCGGAAATTGCCGCAGACAACCGTCGTGCGGATGAGCTGGCGTTGCAATACGACAGCGATGCCCGGCAACCAGAAACACCGCAACCCGAACAATCATCATCCGAATCACTCAAGGAAGAGCCCGCCGATGAGTCGAACCAATAAGCCCTGGTACACCCTCAAAAACCAGTCTGGTAACGCCGAACTCATGATCTATGACGTGATCGGCGACTGGGCGGGACTCTCTGCCCGGCAGCTGGTCGATAGCCTGAAAACTATCGACAGTAATGACATTACGGTACGTATCAACAGTCCCGGCGGCAGCGTCTTTGATGGTATCGCCATCTACAACGCCCTGCGTTATCAC
>MUIA01000026.1 GCA_002084115.1 Oceanospirillales bacterium LUC14_002_19_P2
AGCTGGACACATTGGTACAGAAAGGAAAACTCCTGCCTGCCCATAAGGATCAGATGGTGGCGTTCATGGCCTCGCTGGACACCGAAAAAGGCGTGGTCTCCTTTGGTGAAGGTGAGCAAAAAACGACACTGGACCAGCGTACCTATCTGCTGAAGTTTCTCTCCGGTTTGCCACAACAGGTGGACTTCAACGAACACGGCAAGGATGACCAAAGCGAACCGCCGGCATCCTCGGACGAGCTGGCCCGCAAGGCACTGGCTTACCAGGAACAGGCGCGGAAGGAAGGCCGCATGGTCAGCATTACCGAGGCGGTTAACACCATCCGGCAACAGGGAAGCGACGCATGAGTATCAGAAACGACGGGCTGATCAAAACCTTTGTGGCCGATGGCGTTCTGCAAGGTCGTCGGCTGGTGACCTTCGGCACCGGCCGCATGACCATGCGACAGGCCAATGCAGCCACCGATGCCCTGATCGGTGTCACCAACCAGATTGGCAGTGAAAACCATGGACGGGTGGATGTCATCGTTTCAGGTATCACCGAGGTGAGTGCCGGGGCATCGTTCACCAAGGGTACGGTGCTGACCAGCAACTCGGAAGGCAAGGTCGTGGCGGCTACCGATCCCACCCATCGCATCATCGGCATCGCCCTTGAGGATGTGGAAACCGATGACTATGCCGCCGTGCTGCTGGCCCAGGGCTGATGGTTTCAATAACGACTTCTGACGGTTAAACGGAGAGAACCATGGCTAACGCCCCTTTTGTGACCAACCCGGTGCTGACAGCAATTGCGATTGCCTATACCAATAATGAGTTTATTGCTGACCGGGTATTGCCCCGCACTACGGTACCCGCCCGGGAGTTCAAATGGACCAGGTACAACAAGGAAGACCGCTTCACCATCCCTGAAACACTGGTGGGGCGTAAGGGCGTACCGAATGTGGTCGAATTCGGTGGAACAGAAGACTCCGCCTTCGTGCTGGACTATGGCCTGGAAGACCATATTCCGCAACAGGATCTGGATAACGCTGCCAACATGCAGGCGAACTTTGATCCTCGCGGCAATGCAGTGGAGCTGTTAAGCGAGGTCATTGCGCTGGGACGTGAACAGCGGGTCGCTTCCCTGGTACAGGACAAGGGCAACTATACCCACAAGGAAACGCTGTCCGGCACTGACCAGTGGAGCCATGCCGACAGCAAGCCCATCATCCAGCTGGTTGATGCACTGGAGACACCGATCAAGCGCCCGAACCTGATGGTCATCAGTCGCAAGGCATCCGTCCAGCTGCGTCGTAACCCAAGTGTCGTGAAAGCCTTTCACGGCACCCTGGCCGACGATGGTCTGGTACCCATGGCGTTCGTCAAAGACCTGCTGGAGCTGGATGAGATTTTGGTTGGTGCAGCTTATTACAACAGCCAGCGTCCCGGTCACGAGATGCAGCTGGAACGGGTCTGGGGTAATCACTGCTCGCTGATCTACCGCAATCCGAACGCCCAACCGAGTAAAGGTGTCACATTCGGGTTTACCGCCGAACATGGCGGACGTGTGGCTGGAACCCGTCCCGATGGCAATATCGGGTTGCGTGGTGGTGAAGCTATTCGGGTTGGGGAATCGCTCAATGAGCTGATTGTCTGCCCGGATGTTGCCTACTTCATCGAAAACATCATCGCCTGAAGGAGCGCTGCATGAGCCAGTACAAAACCCTGCATCCGGTCAGGCACAACGGCACGCTCTATCCGGCAGAGGCCAATATGAAACTAAACGAGGCCGAAGCTGAAACGCTGCTGGCGCTGGGTGCTGTTGTCCCCGCCAGTAGCAGCAGAAAAACCACTCGGCCCAAAACGCCGGAGCAGGCTGACTGATGTACTGCACCCTGCAGGGCCTGATCGACCGGTTCGGGGAAACGGAGCTGTTAAAGCTGACCGACATGAACCGCACCGGTTTGATCGATACGTTACGGGTGGAACGTACGCTGGAAGACGCTGGTCAGGAGATTAACACCTATCTGGCGGCACGGTATGACACACCGATTGATCCGGCCCCGGATATTCTGGCCCGTCTCTGTGCTGATATTGCCCGTTATCGGCTTTATGAAAACCGGGTCACTGAAGATGTCCGCAACCGTTACAAGGATGCGGTGGCGATGCTTCGTGATCTGGCATCCGGCAAGGCAACGTTGCCGAGTGCCACAGACGAGCCTGCAGCACCGGTTGCCGGTATGGATGTCACCGTTACCCGCAGTCGGACCGATCGTGTGTTTACCATGAGTACCTCAAGTTACGCAGTAACGAATAACCTTAGCTGCTCGAATGATGCCCGCAGAGCGGTCATGTAAATCTTCGCCCTGAGCTGAAAATGATTGACCTTCAGTTTCATCAGGGAGAGGGTTTCCAACCTGAAAGCTGAGTAAATCGACAGAAAGACATGGTTGCTCTGAGTTTTGACCGTATGGGCTGGTGACTTTGCCATGGAGGCATTGGATTTCAGGGTCTTATGGA
>MUIA01000043.1 GCA_002084115.1 Oceanospirillales bacterium LUC14_002_19_P2
CTAATGACAGATGTAGACATAGTTGTTAACCAGCAGGGAACGGATTGCACAAGAATATGTCGGATTTTATGAGGATGCCTTTTTGAGTACTTTAGTTTTAATTATTTCGAAAGAGCACCCAGCGGTGGCCCCAATTACATGAATGGGTAGTTTAAGCGCAGCTTGAAAGTCAATAGATGTTGAACCTGTTGATTCAGGGAATTGAATATGCAGTATTCTGGAAAATCCCCCTGTAGCAATATGTTTGAGAGATGCATGATCTGTCCTGACAAGCTCTTCATTTTTTTTGGTCTGCCTTTTTGGTAGCTCGGCGTCTACTAGAGCTTCAACGGTTCGTTGAATATTGTCTTCGGTTATAGATTCTTGATCAGTCGGAACAAGGATCTGTATTTGGGTCTCAGTGTTTTCTTGACGCCTTACCCTGAAAGGATACTGACGGTAACTGCCAGGGTGCCTGGAAGGCTCCGCTATTGATGCGCCTTGTGGTGATGCTGCTGATACTTCCATAGTTCCATCCTCCTGCAAATCTGAAAGCCAAATAGCCATAAAATTGTTAAGTATTTACGTTGCCGTTTCTGCATACAAATTGTACAGACACCGTTTATGGCTATGAGTTTCATCTGTGCTTTGGACAACATCGGTATTGCGCATATTTTCAGTGTTGAAGCTGAAGTTTGGCATTGACGAATTTGAAGAGTAATAAAAATATAGTTGTGCAAAAATTGTTCAACGGATGTAAAAATAGTTGTCCCATTTCAACCGACGCCAATCTGTCATACACTCTCACCGAATTTATCCCACCGCAGATGGCCGGATACCCTGACTTACGTAAGTACGGTGCCGGAGATAGTGCGGGTACTGTCCCAAATTCCAATGATGAGGATCAGTCATGGCTTTGATCAGCATGCGTCAGATGCTGGACCACGCCGCCGAGCACGGTTACGGCGTCCCGGCCTTCAACGTCAACAACCTGGAGCAGATGCGCGCCATTATGATGGCGGCGGACCAGACTGACAGCCCGGTCATCGTCCAGGCTTCTGCCGGTGCCCGTAAGTATGCCGGTGCCCCTTTCCTGCGCCATCTGATCCTGGCGGCGATTGAAGAATTCCCTCATATTCCTGTGGTGATGCACCAGGATCATGGCACGTCGCCGGATGTCTGCCAGCGTTCCATTCAGCTGGGCTTCAGCTCAGTCATGATGGACGGTTCCCTGAGAGCGGACGGCAAGACCCCGTCTGACTGGGACTACAACGTGGAAGTGACCCGTCGTACTGTTGATATGGCACATGCCTGTGGCGTATCTGTCGAAGGTGAGCTGGGTTGCCTGGGCTCCCTGGAAACCGGCCAGGCCGGTGAAGAAGACGGTGTTGGTGCTGAAGGTACCCTGAGCCATGACCAGCTGCTGACCGATCCTGATGAAGCCGCGGAATTCGTCAAGTTGACGGGTGTGGATGCCCTGGCGATTGCCTGCGGTACCAGTCACGGTGCTTACAAGTTTACCCGTCCGCCCACTGGCGACATCCTTGCCATCGACCGCATCAAGGCGATCCACGAGCGTATCCCGGACACTCATCTGGTCATGCACGGTTCTTCCAGTGTGCCGCAGGAATGGCTCGCCATTATCAATGAATACGGCGGTGAAATTCCGGAAACCTACGGTGTGCCGGTTGAGCAGATCCAGGAAGGCATCAAGCACGGTGTTCGCAAGGTGAACATCGATACTGACCTGCGCCTGGCGTCCACTGGTGCGATCCGTCGTTTCCTGGCGTACAACAAGGCCGAGTTTGATCCGCGTAAATATCTGAATGAAACCATCAAGGCGATGGCGGATATCTCTGTGGCTCGTTATGAAGCGTTCGGTACGGCCGGCAATGCCAGTAAGATCAAGCCGGTTAGTCTGGAAGTGATGTTCCAGCGCTATGCCAGCGGTGATCTGGATCCGAAGATTTCCTGATCTTCTTCAAAGAAAGGGCGACCATAAGATCGCCCTTTCTGGTTTTATGGCGGAATTCTCTTTGCTGACTATGCTCTGAAAAGTTGATTTTTCGGAGTTGTCACGATGTTTCGTCCATTGACTGGTCTTGTGCCGCCTGCTGTCATGCTTGCCTGTCTGGTGGTGAGTGGTTGTTCTTCCCCCCCATGTGATCAAGATGAATGATGGCCGTGAAATCATCACGCGAGGCATGCCACATTACGATGAAGACTCCGGTTTTTACCAGTTCACCACGGTGACCGGGGAAAATATGCAGTTGAATCGCAACCTGGTTGAGTCGATAACTAAAAAATAGGGCGATTGCCGGGTACGGACTGTTGTTTCTGAACGGGATGCTGGCATAAAGGAACGAAGTCACCCACTTGGCTCATCAGGGTTGAAGAATCACTGGACAGTGAAGGCGGGTAGCCTCTGGGGATAACTTTAAGGCGATTCTTGCAGATCGCTATAAGATCATCCGCAAGGGTACGTTTGTCTGGGTGTAGATCCAGACAATAATGAATAATGGCAGGGAAGTGCTTTGTCATGCCTTATTGTAAGCAGATTGGGCAATACTCCGTATAATTGCCCTTTTTGAACGTGTTGAATGGACGAACGGATTTGAACCGGCAGATTATAGAAAACCTTAAATCTTCCCTGCCCGCGCTGGAACTGGGAAGTGCGTTAGAACCCGATGCTGACCTGCGGGCGTATCTGGATTTCTACGCGATGTCGCCGGAACACTTCCTGCCGGGTGTTCAGCATGATATTGGCTACCTGGAAGTGGATGGCTATAAGCTGGCCACCCATGTGTGGCGTCCGGAGCATCCGGTGGGTACCATGCTGCTTGTGCATGGCTATTATGACCATGCTGGCCTGTACGGTCATCTTGTCCGCTTTTGGCTGGAGGAAGGGTACGCTGTCATGGTTCATGACCTGCCGGGCCATGGGCTGTCTTCCGGCTCAATTGCCAGTATTGATTGTTTCAGCCGTTATTCCATGGTGTTCCGCCACTGTCTTGAGTGGGCCTGGGGTAAGCTGCCCGGCCCCTGGTTCCTGCAGGGACAAAGTACAGGTGGTGCCATTATCACCGATACCCTAGTTAATTACCCGGAGCTGATGGCACGCTACGACATTGCTGATGTTTTCCTGATGGCACCACTGGTACGTCCGATGCTCTGGCGTATGGGGCTTGTGCAGTATTTCCTGCTGCGTTCGTTTGTATCGTCGGTGCCGCGCTCCCGTTCCAATAACTCCAATGATCAGGCATTTCTTGAGTTTCTGGCCAACGATCCATTGCAATCCAATGTCCTGCCCGTTGAGTGGGTCGGGGCGCTGCACCAATGGATACGGCGCATCGAATCGTTTCGGAAACCCTGCCCTTGTTCGCCACTGATTATCCAGGGACAGCGGGACAAAACGGTCAACTGGCGGCATAACCTGAAAGTGCTTAAACGGTTGTACACAAACCCGGATGTCTTCTTCATCCCCGACGGTTGCCACCATCTTGCTAATGAAATTGAAAGTATCCGTGAACAATATTTTGAGGCAATACGGAAACGTTTGGCGAAAAGACAGGGGTGATGTGATCAAAATGTTAACCCATACAGGACTCCGGCAAGACATCGTTGGGAACACCCGTTAAACTCTCCGCCTGACAATTCACCCGTCAGGGATGTAAACAAGAATAAATAATGGGGGTTGTTGTGAAGGGTCTCACCAGGTTGTTTAACGGTCGGTTACTGTTATGCGCTTGTCTGTGTGTTGTAACGTCCGTACAAGCGGATGTTACGGTCCTGGATACTGTTCGGCAGCTGCATATGCAGGTATTACGAATTAGCAGTGACCTATTTGTTCAGCGGGGCGAGTTGGGGCTGGCCGTTGATCAGCAGGGCGTCCGGGGGGAATTGCAGCAGGCAACACGTTTACTGGAGCAGATCGTGTCTGATGAGAGTTCAGGCATTTCAGATGAGCAGCGAGATGCATTAAAAACATTGTGGCCTGCATATGAGCGTAAAGTGGCTGATGCGGCAGCGCTGGATCTGCATGAACAGGATTTCGAGTGGGACTTCAATCTGACGTATACGGAACAGCTTCGCGAGCTGGACGCCCTTCTTGAAAGCATTGCGAAAAGCCTCTCTTCGACACCAGAACAGCAGCTGCTGTACCAGCAGGCAGTGCGGACCCAGTATATGGCGGCACGTTATACGGCCCGCGCTTACATTGGCGCTTTACATACACTGGATCAGGACGGTTATTTTGACCGCGATCTCAACCTCCTGGCGGACGATATGGATCAGGCGTTGAAGCAGCTGAGTCAGGCAGGGGTTTCATCAGAACAGTTAAAGCCTGTAAGCCAGCGCTGGCGCTACATTCGTGGCCGATATCAGGATTATCAGGTTAACCTTGCACCGATGGTTGTTGCAAAACAGACACGGACGATCGTTGATAATCTACTAGAACTGGCACGCGCACTATCAGGTTAATTGGCTGACATCATCATTTCTGTGGTTGCAGTTGCCCATCGCTGGCTTGCAGTAGCTGCTGGCAGAAGGCATTGTAACAGCGGGCATCGATAGAACAGCGTAATGTGATGGTCTCGGTGTAGAGGCGCTCCTCAATAACGCCGGAATATTGTGCCAGAAGATACTCAATGGTTTTCAGCGTGCCGTAGTCGCACTGCAGGGAAAACGTACGCTGGGGTATTTTCTCTCTGCTCTGTAACTGTTTGAGAGCATCGGCAACACCGCCGCCATAGGCTTTGACCAGACCTCCTGTGCCCAGTTTAATGCCGCCGGAATAACGTACTACCACTGCACAGACTTCACCCAGCCCGGAACCCTGTAACTGCGCCAGCATCGGCTTGCCTGCGGTTCCGCTGGGTTCTCCGTCATCACTGAACCCCCATTGCTGACCATCACCGGGAGTACCGGCGATAAACGCTGAACAGTGATGACGGGCGGAGGGGTGTTCAGCTTTGAGCTGGCGAATGTATGCCAATGCCGCTTCTCGGCCCGGGGTGTGGGCAAGATAGGTCAGAAAGCGACTCTTCTTGATGACGTCTTCCAGACAAACCGTGTTATCCGCTCAAGTTACGCACAAGACTGAAAATACGGCATTATTGCCGGTATGAAACACGATCTGATTGAGCTGTACTCTGACTACCTTCTGTCCTCTTTTGGCAAAACAACCGCAACCGGTTTGTCTA
>MUIA01000211.1 GCA_002084115.1 Oceanospirillales bacterium LUC14_002_19_P2
AAACCCTCTCCCTGAAACTGAAGGTCAATCATTTTCAGCTCAGGGCGAAGATTTACATGACCGCTCTGCGGGCATCATTCGAGCAGCTAAGGTTATTCGTTACTGCGTAACTTGAGTTATAAGCAGTATCTGGATAGCGGTAACCAGAAGGTGCTCCCGGCGTTAAATTCGCTGGATACACTGTTTGTACCTGCGTCACCGATGATCGGAAATGTTGAAGTGGATTTTGACCCGTCCAAGGTGGCCGATGCCGGTGATGCTGCAGAAGACCGCAAGGCCATCAAGGTGTTTGGCGAGGTTAACAGTCCCGGCAGCTTTTCGTTCCGTGCCTCCATGAACCTGGTCGATCTGTTAATGCGTGCCGGCGGAGTCACCCGGTATGCCGGCGTTGAACAGATTCGGGTGATCACGCAGGGCGAACCCGCACTGTTCAATCTGAAGCAGTACTTAGACTCAGGTGATGAAAGCCTGTTGCCGGAGATGGTCGCCGGTGCCACCGTGTTTATCCCGCGCCAGGAAGAGGAAATCAAGACCGGCGCCAACATGGTTTATGTGATGGGTGAGGTGGCCCGGCCCGGTGCGTATGAGGGTAAGGAAGGCGCGACCTTCATGGATATCCTGGCGAATGCGGGTGGCCCGACCCGGTTTGCTGAATCCCGGCAGATCCGCATTATCAAGGCTAACGGTGCTGTCACCCCCTTTGATCTGGCCGGTTACACGGAAGGCACCGTGCCGGGCCGGCCGCCGGCGATTATGCCGGGAGACGCGATCTTTGTGCCGGAAAAGACGGATATGAATGAAAAGTCCTGGTTGAAGGTGTCACCCGGTCGCGCCGTGCGGGTGATTGGCGAGGTTGTCAGGCCTAGTCGGATAGAGTGGTCTGATGAGATGTCTTTGCTGGATCTGCTGGCACATGTCGGTGGTCCAAGCTCCCGTGCGGATACCAGTAATATTGAGATTGTTACAGCCGTCAATAGTCATGAGACCCGGGCACTGGTCTTTGATCTTGACGCATTTATCAAGCGTGGCGGCAGTGATGACGAATTACCGGTGATTCGTGCGGGCGCAACGGTGCGGGTACACGATCTGCCTCAGGACCCCAGTGATAACAAGGCGCAGTGGGTGCGTCAGGCATCGGATAAATCCATCTATGTCTTTGGCCAGGTCGGTGCGCCGGGTCGTTATATGTTTACCGATGCCATGAGTTTCCTCGATATTCTCTCGGCAGCAGATGGTCCGACGGCAAACGCCGACCTCCACAATATTCGTATTAACCACCGCGATGGACAGCATGCGCGCGTCAGCCGGTTAAATCTGGCACTGTATTTTGAGACCGGTGATGACAGCCTGTTACCCCGGGTGAAAACCGGCGACACCATCTATGTGCCGGAAAAGAACCGCATCTGGCTGGATCAGCCCAAAGAAAAAACGGTGCGGGTACTGGGTGCCATCAACAAGCCTGGCCGTTACCGTTTCAATGACACCATGACACTGCTTGATCTGCTGGCAGAGGCTGGTGGTACCAGTGCTAACGCGCATGTTGAAAAGATCACGGTGGTCAATCTCTCCTGCTGCCGGGGACAGGCGCGAACCTTTGACCTTGCCGGATTCAGCCGGACCGCTTCATTCAGTGACCTGCCTGTGCTGCGTGCCGGAGATACTGTGTATGTGCCGGACAAGTCGGAGAGCACGCTGGTGAAAATTCGCACCGGCTTGCGGGATGTCTTTGAGATTGTGTCACTCACATCATTACTGGGATTGCTCTGATGGAAATACCACCGCTGAATAGGGAGATCGAACAGGTTTATGCGGGTGTGCTGGCCAAAGGGGCACGTGCTGTGGCGGTGACTTCCGCAGGTCCCGGCGAAGGGGTGACGTCGGTTGCATCAGCACTGGCCCAGCGCAGTTTGCTGGCGGGGCAGTCGACGCTACTGGTAGATCTCAATCTGAACAATCCTTCCTTCAGTGGTTAGCTTGAGCTGGAGACGGTGTCCCTGGAATTTGATCCCGGATTGCTGGAAGCGCCGCAACTGGTTTGTGCGGCGGGGCAGGGCATCACACTGACCGGTGTGACCGCGCCCGGACGACGCGAGGCGATTGTTAAGCTGCGTAAACCGGCTGTTCTGGAACAGTGCATTGCATCCTGGCAGCAGATGTTTGATACCGTAATTTTCGATACTTCACCGATGAACGTTTCCGCTGCCGATCATATTCCGCCGGAGCGAGTCGCAGCAGCCTGTGATGGCAGTCTGCTGGTGGTACTTTCCGGTCGAAGTACTGAAGCAATGGTGGCTACAGCCTTGAACAGGTTGAATGCGGGTGGAGCGCAGCTGTTGGGGTGTTTGTACAATGATCGCGATAATCCGCCGTTGCAAAGTGAGTTGCTGCGCGAAGTCACACGTCTGGCGCCGTTTTTTGGCCGGCTTGCCAGTCGTCTTTCCCGCTGAATAAAAAATAATCACCTGCTATCTCTCGAGGTCTAACGGTCATGGATCGCCTGCTGCTTGAAACTCAACGGCCCGCATCGCTTAGGGATATTCGTGAACTCCGACACCTTGTAGACCGGGTGTTGCAGGTCAGTGTGCCCCGGCAGTCTGTGCGTCAACAGATACTGCTCTGTCTGTCGGAAGTCACTACCAATCTGGTGCAGCATGGCTGTACCGGTGTCAGCCAGATAGGTCTTCGTTTTGGCAGTAATGTCCATGGCTGGTGGTTGGATATTCTGGATGATGGTCTTCAGTGGAATCTGACTGAGCAGGAGCCCGTGGATATCCTCTCCTCCTGCCTGGAGGATGAGAGTGGGCGTGGAATTGCCCTGGTTCACTCGCTTTGTGATCGTATGGATTACGTCCCGAAGAACGGTGGTCAGCACAATCGTCTGCGACTGATCTGGGAGGTACAGAAAAAGCAGCGTCCCAGGGTTCTGGTTGTTGAAGATGATGATGCGCTGCGGCGGCTGTATGCCGCTTACCTGTCGGATATGTTTGAGATTCAGACCGCGGCGAATGGGCAGGATGCGCTGGAAAAACTGAAGGGAGAAGATGTTGACCTGGTACTGTCGGATATTCGCATGCCCCGGATGAACGGCCTTTCCCTGAGAGATGGATTAAGTCGGGCGCGGGAGACGGAACTGATCCCTTTTATCTTCCTGACCGCAGCCGATAATGTTCAGACACGTGACTATGCCGCCAGCCTTGGTATCGATGACTATCTGGTCAAGCCGGTTGATAAAACGACATTGGTCAACACTATCTTCCGGGTGCTTGAGCGTTCCCAGCAGGTGTACCGGCAACTGACTGACCGGATAAACCGCCGTATTACATCAACACTTTCCCCCCGTCTGCCCGATACATCCCATGGATGGCGCTTTGGTGTCGCCAGTCGCCATACCGGGGTCGGGGGCGGCGATGTGCTGCTGCATCAGGATAATGAAGAACGTCTGATGTTGGTGCTTGCCGACATTATGGGGCATGACGACAGCGCAAAATTTTTTGCCTACGCCTATGGTGGTTATCTTCGTGGATTGATGCGGACCAGTACGGCGGATACCTTGCCGTCATCATTGCTGGAACAGCTTTCGGAAAGCGCGTTGCAGGATGAGCTGTTATCGCAGGTGACACTGACCTGCTGTGCGGCCACTCTGGCGCCCAACGGGGCACTGTTGCTGGCCAGTGCAGGCCATCCCGCTCCCTTGTTGATTTCATCGGCAGGTGTCGAGGCTGTTCCGGTTGGCGGGATGCTGCCTGGGCTGCTGCCCGACACGTCCTATCAGTCAGCTGCGCTGAAACTCATGCCGGGCCAGCGCATTGCGCTGTATACCGACGGCCTGTTCGAATCTGCTGGCGATGAAAGCGGACGACGACAGCTGGAGGAGCGTATTATTCATACGCTGGTCAGGACAGTTGATGAACCGCTTGAACATTCTCTGGGTGAAGCGATGAGCCTCTTTGATCGGCTGACTGGTGAACGGCCAAGGGATGATGCATTGTTGATGTTGTTTGAGCCGCTTGGGTAGTGACTGACAGTGAGTATTCGGATAAACCGGTCAGTAATCATTACGTTGGTTAGTTTGCTGTCACTTTTTTCTATCGTCTTAACGTTTTAAAAAAGGCGCTATCGCTTGTCGTGATTTGCAAAATGCAACGCAGAATAAAATGCATTCTGGCAAGTGCAACATATTGTCATTATTCGATGGGTAATGGATGGCCATTTCTCCAGATGGGAAATACAAGAAAACAAGCCACCTACTTCATTGCTTTCATTACAGTGCTGGATCCCATGGCATAACTATTGCTGAAGTGTTAATGCCAGATAAGTCTTCGACAGATTCATGATGAGTGTGGTGACACAATAAATACTGTTTCTCCATAAGCATCAGCTTTTGTACACGCGTCTATCAGGCTTATCGAAAAAATAGATACTAATAAACAGAGGGAGCCTGACCTATGGGACGCTTGATAAGCTTGATGCTGTTAATGCTGACAGCGTCGCCTATTAACGCTGAAGTGTTTCTCCGGTTTGGTGTCTATACATCGGATAAACCCACGGAGATGGTTCGAAAGTTCCGACCGGTACTGAATGCATTGGAGCATCAGTTAACGACAGTATTGGATGAACCGGTTCGTATTCGCCTGAAGGTGGCTGCGAGTTACGAGCAGGGTATTGAGGATCTGGTGTCTGGCAAGGTGGATTTTGCACGCATGGGACCAGCCTCGTATGTCATCAGCAAACAACGTAACCCCGAATTACAGCTACTGGCCATGGAGAGCAAAAAAGGGAGTCGAACATTTTTCGGTATTATCTGCGTGCATGAGCAAAGCCCGTTGCAAACCGTCGGTGAACTCAAGGGACGTACCTTTGCGTTTGGTGACAAGCACTCAACCATTGGCCGCTACCTTTCTCAACACCTGTTGTCTGCAGAAGGTATTCGTGCTGATGACCTGGCCGGATACGAGTACCTTGACCGCCATGACCGGGTTGGTGCCGCCGTTGGTGCAGGCCAGTTTGATGCCGGCTCCCTTAAGGAAAGTACGTTCAGAAAGCTGCAGAAAAAAGGCCCTTTTCCAGGTTGGCGGATCATTTCAGAGCCTCCTGTCTTATTTTCAGATAAAGGTAATCCAGATCATTGTACCCACACGCTTTATAGATAATGCGTTTGATTACCCCGTTAAAGGCTT
>MUIA01000213.1 GCA_002084115.1 Oceanospirillales bacterium LUC14_002_19_P2
ATGACTCATTACCTCGCTTGGCGGCGCGCTCTAACAGAGCGTCATAGGCTGACGACTGCACGCATGTTCGAGAAAATCATTGGACATTGGTGCTACCAACCACAAGGGGTAACTTAGCCCAAGGCCCATGTGGCGGCTATCTATGCCAAGCCGGCCGGCAAGGACCTGACGGATACCTATCTCTCTGATGTGGATCAGGATACCTGGGTCTTTTTCCCCTGGGAGTGATTCTCTGAAGGGCTTCCCGTAGACGGTGTTGGGGTGTGCTTGCTCGCAAAAACCGAAGGCTTCGGTTAGAATCGCGCGACCAAGTGGCGGATAGTGGCGGGTTTTCCGCACTGTCCACTGAAAAAGAATAACACCCAGAAGCCGGGCTGATCTCTGGCTTTTTGTCATCGGGAAGTCAATCGGGAGAACCTACCATGGCTATTGAACGTACACTGTCCATCATTAAGCCGGACGCCGTAGCCAAGAATGTGATCGGCGAAATCTACAGCCGCTTTGAGAAAGCAGGTCTTAAGATCATCGGTGCCAAGATGCTGCACCTGAGCCGCACTCAGGCGGAAGGCTTTTATGCCGAGCACAAGGAGCGGCCTTTCTTTGGTGATCTGTTGGCGTTCATGACCTCTGGTCCGGTCGTGGTGTCTGTCCTGGAAGGCGAAAATGCGGTGCTGGCCCATCGTGAACTGATGGGTGCGACCAACCCGAAAGAAGCGGCGGCCGGCACTATCCGTGCCGATTTCGCCAGTACGATTGATGAGAATGCCGTCCATGGGTCGGATTCTACTGTGTCAGCGGAGCGTGAAGTCAGCTATTTCTTCCCTGGTGAAGAGATCTGCCCTCGCACACGCTGAGTGATTTGATTGTTGTTGTCCCCGGAGTGCCTGTTGAAATGACGGCTGAAACTGTAAAAACCAACCTGCTGGGTCTGACCCAGTCCAAGCTGGAAGAATTTTTCATCAGTATTGGTGAGAAGAAATTCCGCGCCCAGCAGGTGATGAAGTGGATCCATCATTTCGGGGTCGACAACTTTGACGAGATGAGCAACGTCAGCAAGGCCTTGAGAGAACGTCTCAAGGCCTGTGCCGAAATACGCGGGCCTGAAGTGGTGTCCTGCGATTTTTCTGCAGACGGTACCCGTAAGTGGGTTGTGCGTGTTGCCAGCGGTAGCTGTGTCGAAACGGTTTATATTCCGGACGGTAAGCGCGGCACGCTCTGTGTTTCTTCCCAAGCCGGTTGTGCGCTGGACTGCAGTTTCTGCTCAACCGGTAAGCAGGGTTTTAACTCTGACCTGACTGTGGCTGAAATTATTGGCCAGGTGTGGCTGGCGGCGAAGTCGTTTAACAGTGTGCCGGCCAAGAGTGATCGTGCCATCACCAACGTGGTGATGATGGGCATGGGGGAACCTCTGCTCAACTTTAATAATGTCATGGATTCCATGAATCTGATGATGGATGACTTGGGATACGGTTTGTCCAAGCGTCGGGTGACGCTGAGTACCTCCGGTGTTGTACCAGCCATGCGTCGCATGATCGGGTTGACCGATGTGTCTCTGGCAGTCTCACTGCACGCACCGAATGATGTCCTGCGCAATGAGCTGGTACCCATTAACAAGAAATATCCGCTCAAAGAGTTGTTGGCGGCGATTCACGACTATATGTCCACGCTGTCGGATAAAAGCCGGGTGGTCACCATCGAGTATACTCTGCTCAAAGGGATCAACGACCAGCCGGAACATGCTGAGCAAATGATCGCTTTGCTCAGGGATGTACCCTGTAAAATTAACCTGATACCCTTTAATCCATTCCCCGGTTCGGGTTACGAATGTCCAAGTAATAATGCGATACGGCGTTTTCAGGTGATGTTGCTGGAAAAAGGCTTTAATACCACAGTTCGCAAGACACGCGGTGATGACATTGATGCCGCCTGCGGGCAGCTAGTGGGCCAGGTCCAGGATCGTACCCGTCGCAGCGCCCGGTATCGGGATCAACAACAGCAAAACAGTGGAGCCGAGCCGGTCAAGGTGATGGGCATGGCTTCCTGACGGGATTCGCATGAGAGACCGAAAGGATAGTCTGAGCAAGGTACTTCTCCGGTTATGTGTCTTTGTTGTGGTGCTCCTGCCATTGGCTGGGTGTGTGTCCACGTCGCCTGATGCATCACCGGATGATGAGAGTTATGAGCAGAAGAACCTTGAGATTGCCTACGGTTTTCTCAACTACGGTTATCCCCAGAAGGCGATAACCCGTCTGGAAAAGATTTTTGAGCGTAACAGTCGCTCTTACCGTGCCTACGGTTTGTTGGGTGTGGTCTATCAGCAGCAGGGCGAATACGCGCTGGCTGAGAAAAACTTTGAAAAAGCACTTGATTTGAACAGTGAAGCCTCTGATATCCGTAACAACTACGGTACGCTGCTGTTTGAGACTGGCCGTTATGGTGAGGCAGAGGAAGCGTTTGAAGAGGTCACGCAGGATATCTACTATGATAACCGCAGTCGAGCCTTTGAGAATCTTGGCTTTGTGGCCCTGAAGCAAGGCGAGAAAAGTAAGGCGGAGGAGCGCTTCAGTCGGGCATTACGACTACAGCCTAATCTGCCGGGCTCAAGCTTGGAATTGGCCAGAATCTATTTCTCCAAGGGCTATTACCCCGAGGCGTTTAAATATTATCAGCAGTTTGATGTTTACGGGCAGCAGACTCCTGACAGTCTCTGGCTGGGAATAAGGGTGGCGCGTGCGGTTGATCAAATGCCGCTCGCCGTTCAGTATGCGTCGACCTTAAGCAAGCTCTATCCCGGCTCAGATGAGTACCGAGAATACAGGCGTCGTTATAATGACTAACAGCGATAATAATAATCAGGAACCTTCTGATTCTCCTGTCATCGAAATGGAAGATGTCCGTGAGAGTCTCGGGGGTGTGCTGAGGCAGGCCCGAGAAGACAAAGGGCTTGATGTGCGTGAAGCCGCTGACGCATTAAAGATTTCTGCGGATTTTGTCCGTGCGCTGGAATCCGAGCAGTATGAAGTGCTGCCTGGCGAGACGTTTATCAAAGGTTATTTGAAAGGTTACGCCAGGCTGTTGGGGCTGGCTGAAGATGACGTTCTTGCACAGTTCTCAATGGTAGATAGGTCTCGGAGCCATGCAGGGCAGAAGACACCTTATGATGCGGTCTCTCAGCGAAACAATCGCAGGAGCCGAGTCATGTTTACGGCGCTTTCGCTGGTTTTGTTGGTTGTAGCTGCTGGTGGTATTTATTGGTGGCAAGGCAGTCAAACAGCTGAAGTGCAAACGTCTGTGGTTGAGGCAGAATCAGAACCTGCTCCAGTGCCTGAGCAAGATCTTTTCTCCGGTAAGGATTCACCTGCTGCCGGTGAATCTTCAGAGCAGGAATCGACACCAGCTGTGCTGGAAGATGAACAGGCGGCGGAAGATGTTGAGTTGAATGATGAGGTGCTTGAGGTCGTTGAAGTAGTTCAACCAGAACCACTCGTATCAATGGCTTCATCATCAGAGCAGGTAGAAAAGCTTGCTAATAGCGAAATTGTTGCTTCTGATGATCATCGCCTTGTTATTCGCTTCAGTGCCGATTGTTGGGTTCAGGTCAAGGGTGCGGACAATAAAGTGCTCTTTGCGGATCTGAAGCGGGCTGAGTCGGAACTGGACATGACGACGGCTGATAAGGGGCCGATCAGTATTCTTTTCGGTGATGTATCCGCCGTTCAGAGTGTATATTTCAACGGAAAGCCGGTCACACTGGATATGCCTGTCTCTGGCAAGAAGATGGGACGGTTGAAGCTGGGCTGATCAAGCCGGGCTTTAGATGTTATTTGTTTGATTGAAGCAGTATAGAAGGACAGTCACATTGGCTAAACAGCTGCAGGCCATTCGCGGCATGAATGATATTCTTCCGGAACAGACGCCGGTATGGCGCAATCTGGAGGATACTATTCGCGGTTTGCTCGGACGTTATGGTTACCAGGAGCTGAGGGTTCCTGTGGTTGAATTTACCAGTCTGTTTGCCCGTGGAATTGGTGAGCATACCGATGTGGTCGAAAAGGAAATGTATACCTTTTCTGACCGGAACAATGAAAGCCTGACCCTGCGCCCCGAGGCGACGGCAGGCTGTGTGCGTGCCGGCATCCAGCATGGTCTTTTTTATAACCAGATTCAGCGTCTGTGGACCATGGGTCCCATGTTCCGCTATGAAAAGCCCCAGAAAGGCCGTTACCGCCAGTTCCACCAGATCAGTGTGGAAACTTACGGCATGGCAGGGCCGGATATTGATGCAGAACTGATTCTGATCACTGCGGCGCTCTGGCGTGATCTGGGTCTGGCTGACAAGGTCACTTTGGAGCTCAATACGCTGGGCAGTTCTGAGGCGCGTGCCCGCTACCGTGATGGGCTGGTGGATTACCTGAAAGCCCATGAGGAGAGTCTGGACGAAGACAGCAAGCGCCGTCTTACGACCAACCCTCTACGAGTGCTGGATTCCAAGGATGAAAGTACCCGCAGGATTCTGGAAGGCGCCCCTCTGTTGCACGATTTCCTGGATGAAGAGTCCCGGGTTCAGTTTGAACAGTTGCGGGCTATCCTTGACCGTGCCGGCATTGAGTATGTCGTGAATCAGAAGCTGGTTCGTGGTCTGGATTACTACAACAAGACCGTTTTTGAATGGGTAACCGATGCGCTGGGCTCCCAGGGAACTGTCTGCGGTGGTGGTCGCTATGATGGGCTGGTTGAGCAGTTGGGTGGTAAGGCGGTTCCAGCCTGTGGTTTTGCCATGGGTATTGAGCGACTGGTGTTGTTGCTGGAAACCCTGAGTCTGGTGCCGGATACCGTGCATTCACCGGTAGACGCGATTATTATTCCCATGGGTAATGTGCTGCCCTACGCCATGACTGTGGCGGAGCAGCTGCGTGCCAGTCCGGCAAGACCACGGGTGCTGATGAGCTGTGGTGGCGGCAGTCTGAAAAGCCAGATGAAGCGGGCAGATAAGTCCGGTGCGTCACTGGCGTTGATCGTGGGCGAAGATGAAGCAGAAAAAGGGCTGCTCACGGTGAAGTACCTCCGCGAGGAAAAGGCGCAAAAAGCCTGTACTCCGGAAGATGTTCTCGCGCTGCTGGCTGTGTAGGGTTGCGAATACCGGGAGTAGAGTGTGGATAGTTTAAGGACTGAAGAGGAACAGCTGGCCGCTATCAAGGCGTTCTGGAAGAACTATGGTTCTGCCATATTGCTGGGTCTGGTAGTGTCACTGGGTTCTGTGTATGGCTACAGGGCCTGGCAGAATCATCAGAAAGAACAGGCGCAGACCGCTTCCGCGCTTTACCAGGAATTGCTGGATATTGTGGTGGCCGGTCAGGGACAGCCGCTGACGGATGAACAGAAGGCGACTTTCGAGCATCTGAGCAAGACCCTGCAGACAGACTTTGAAAGTTCCGTCTATGCTCAGTTTACGGCACTGTTTAAAGCGCGCAACGCGGTTGTGGATGGCGATCTGGATACCGCAGCCAATGAGCTGGAGTGGTTGCTGCTGCAAAAGCCCGGCCGTGAGATTGAAATTGTTGCGCGTATGAGACTGGCGCAGGTGCTGCTTGCTCAGGGTGGTAATGAAAAGCAGACGGAAGCGTTGGAGCTGCTGGACCAGATTTCGCAGCCTGGCGCATTCAAGGCAACGTATGGTGAAGTCCGGGGGGATGTGTTGTTGGCCCTGGGGCGTCGAGACGAGGCAAGAGAGGCTTATCAGTCAGCAGTTGATGCGGCTGGCGTCGCAGGTTCACAGCGGCCTCTTGCGCAAATGAAACTGGATGATCTCGCCGAGCGGAAGGAAATAAGCAAGTGAAACGCAATCCTGTCGCCAATCTAAAGGCACTGTTGCTCGTTGGGGCTACCATAGGGCTGTCTGCCTGTAGCATGTTTTCCAAGGATGAGGAGACACTGGCGCCGAATCCGCTGCCGGATATCAAGGCTGAAGTAAAAGTGGACGAGGTCTGGAGTCGCAGTATCGGTGATGGTCAGGGTAAAACCTGGCTGAAACTGGAACCTGCGGTGGATGGCGATACCCTCTACGTGGCAGATGCTGAAGGCTTGGTCATGGCCTTGCGGAGCGATAATGGCAAGGTTCTGTGGCGGCAGGCTTTGGAGACACCGATTGGTGGCGGAGTAACCGCTTCTGATGGTTTGGTTCTGGTGGGAACGCTTGATGGACATGTGATTGCCCTGAGGCAGGGCGATGGTTCAGAGATCTGGCGGGCGCCGGTGACCAGTGAAGTGCTGGGTGCGCCTGCAACAGATGGACGTATCGTTGTCGTACAGACCATTGATGACAAGCTGACAGGTTTTTCCGCTGAAGATGGCAGAAAGCTGTGGCAGCAGGATACGCTGCAGCCTTTGTTGACACTGCGTGGCAGCAGCTCACCATTGGTTGTAGATGGCACTGTTTTCGCCGGCTTCGCAAATGGCGAGGCGCGGGCTTACCGGGCGGGTAACGGTTCACTGGTCTGGGAAGGCCGTGTAGCGGTGCCTCAGGGAAGCTCCGAGCTGGAACGGATGGTTGATGTGGATGGCACTCCGGTGATGACCGGTGGCGCACTCTACATGGTTAGCTACCAGGGCAATGTGGTTGCGCTGGACCCGGATAGCGGTCGTATCCGCTGGGCCCGTGAAGCGTCAAGTTTTCAGGGGTTGGCTGAAGGATTTGGTAACCTTTACCTATCTGATGACAAGAGCATCCTGTCTGCCGTTGATCAGCGGACCGGCAGTGTTATCTGGAGTCAGAAAGACCTTGAGCGCCGCCAGCTGAGTGGGCCTGCGACATGGAGCAGCTACGTTCTGGTGGGTGATTACGAAGGTTACCTGCACGTAGTGTCCCAGCTGGACGGCCAGCTGCTGGGCCGCAAGAAAATTGATTCATCCGGTATCCGGGCGAAGCCCGTGGTATCCGGTGACATGATCTATGTCTATGGTAATGGTGGAGAGTTATCAGCATTGCAAATTCGCTGATAAGTCACCCATGACCTAGACAGAACATGCCGCGATTGATCGTTAATCTACGGCTGCCCGAGGGCAGCCGTTTGCTATTTCAGTATTTGTAGTATTCGGAACAGACTTATGCTTCCTGTGATTGCCCTTGTCGGGCGACCCAATGTGGGGAAATCCACACTGTTTAACCGGCTGACGCGTTCCCGTGATGCGATTGTGGCTGACTATGAAGGATTGACCCGGGACCGGAAATACGGTGAAGGGCGCCAGGGCGACAGAGCGTATATCGTGATTGATACCGGGGGTATCAGCGGTGACGAAGAAGGCATTGATGCGAAGATGGCCAGCCAGTCGCTGGCAGCCATTGATGAAGCCGATGCGGTCTTCTTTATTGTGGATGCCCGTGCCGGACTGACCTCTGCGGATGCAATGATTGCAGATCATCTGCGTCGGCAGGGTAAGGCTGCGTGGCTGGTCATGAATAAGGTGGATACGGTTGACCCGGATTCTGCGGCCAGCGAATTTTATAGCCTGGGTCTGGGTGACCCGCACCCCATTGCAGCCGCTCATGGTCGCGGTGTTCGGGCGCTTATCGAAGAGGCCCTGCATGAGTTTCCGGATTCCAGGGTTTCTGAAGAAGAGGTTGAGGCCGATAAAGGCATCAAGATGGCTGTGGTGGGGCGGCCCAATGTGGGTAAATCCACCCTGGTCAACCGGATGCTAGGGGAAGACCGCGTGGTTGTTTACGATCAGGCCGGTACGACCCGTGACAGTGTTTATATCCCTTACGAGCGTTTTGAGCAGCGTTATACCTTGATCGACACGGCTGGTGTTCGTCGTCGTGGTAAGGTGTCTGAAGGTGTTGAAAAGTTCCCAGTCATCAAGACGCTGCAGGCCATGGAAGATGCCAATGTCGTGATCCTGGTGCTGGATGCCCGCGAAGGTATCGTCGATCAGGATCTGCATTTGCTGGGCTTTGTGCTGGATAGCGGTCGTGCGTTGGTCATTGCCCTGAACAAGTGGGATGGAATGACTCAGGATGAGCGTCAGCAGGTGAAGACCGAACTAGAGCGTCGTCTGTCGTTTATTAACTTTGCACGGATTCACTTTATTTCTGCCAAGCACGGTACTGGTGTCGGGCATTTGTATGAATCCGTTGAAGAAGCGTATGAAGTGGCAACCTCGCGTTGGTCTACCAACCAGCTGACCCGGATTCTGGAAGATGCGGTGGGTAGTCATCAGCCGCCGCTGGTGCGTGGGCATCGGATCAAGCTGCGTTATTGCCATCTGGGTGGGACGAATCCGCCGACGCTGGTGATTCATGGTAACCAGACCGGTGATGTTCCCATTTCCTATAAACGTTATCTGGAAAACACCTTTCGGCGTGTGCTCAATATCATGGGAACCCCTGTGCGTATTGAGTTCAAGACCAGTGATAACCCGTTTGCCGGTCGTAAGAACAAGTTGAATGAGCGCCAGATCAAGAAGAAGCAGCGTCTGGTTCAGCACATCAAAAAAATTGAGAAAAAGAAGAAAAAGAAACGGTAAATAAAAAAGGAGGGTTTTCCCTCCTTTTTTATTGCGGTCTGTTCAGTGGGTTTCGGTGACTGAGCATAAGAGGTGCCCTTTGGCGAGGCTGACCTTGATATTGTCGCCTTCAGTGACTGTTTGGCTGTTGCGGATGATTTTGCCATCGGGCGTCTGAGCCATGGCATAACCGCGGGATAGAGTTGCCAATGGGCTAAGGGTTTCCAGTTGGCCGGTCAGGTGTGCCATCTGTTGATTCAGTCGTGACAGCAGGCTTTGCATGCCGTCATTCAGGCGAAGATCAAAGTGACGATTCTGGAGTTTGAGCTGTTGCACAAGGTGCAGTGGAGAAGCCTGCCGCAAATGCTTGTCGGCGGAGATAAGGGCATTATGCTTCGTCAACAGTTGATGTCGCATGGCGTGTTGCAGGCGAATGGAGAGATCATCCAGCCGTTGGCTGTGTTCCTGGAGTTTCTGGCCGGGATGACGCAGGCGGTTTCTCAGAGCGTTCAGGGTCTGTTGCTGCAGGTGGAGGAGGGCACTGGTGAGAGAAACCAGTTTGCTCTGGTAAATGCGTAGCGTATTTCGCCAGTCATCCTGGTTCTGGGTCAGGATTTCTGCGGCTGCGGAAGGGGTGGGGGCACGATGGTCTGCCACAAAATCCGCTATGGTGAAATCAATCTCGTGGCCGACCGCACTCACGATGGGGAGTCGGCAGGCTGCGATGGCTCTTGCCACCACTTCCTCGTTAAAAGGCCAGAGATCTTCCAGCGATCCACCGCCCCGACCGACTATAAGCGCATCAATGTCGTTCGCTTTTTCCGCCAGTTGGAGTGCGCGGACGATTTGTCCTGCCGCTTCATTGCCCTGAACGGACGTAGGAATGACTGTTAACCGTGTCGCGGGAAAGCGGCGCTTCATAACGGTCAGGATATCGCGAATGGCGGCACCAGTCGGTGAAGTGATCACACCCACATGTTCCGGCATGCTGGGAAGTGGCTGTTTCCGGCTGTCATCGAACAGCCCTTCCTGTGCCAGTTTGTTTTTCAGTTCCTCGAACGCACGCCGCAGTGCGCCTTCCCCGGCTTCTTCCATATGGTCGACGATCAGCTGGTAGTCACCGCGCCCCTCATACAGGCTGACCCGAGCGCGAACCAGCACCTGCAGGCCTTCTTTGGGTAAAAAGCGAATCCGCTGATTGCTGTTTCGAAACATCGCTGCCCGCACTTGGGCAGAAGGATCCTTCAGTGTGAAATACCAGTGCCCGGAGGCCGGGCGGACAAAGTTGGAGATTTCACCCTCAATCCAAATGGAAGGAAAACTGATTTCCAGCAGCCGCTTGGCCTGACGGTTGAGTTCGGAAACGCTGATGACCTTGCGCTGGCTGGTATCGGAAGAGGCGGGAGCGGGAGGGGAAAAGCGATCCATGGGCAGGTCCTTCCGGCAGGTCGACAGGGTGTCATCGAAATCGAGACACACAAACCCTCCTATTATCCTTTATTTTTTTGAAAAATATAAGAATTGTTGGCGCTATGGGGCGCAGTTATAATTGATGCAATTTACCTTTCTGGCAGATGCGGTTCTACTCCGGAAGGGAACCGCCTGACCCCCTTTTCATCCGGCTATATCTTGATTCGGAAGGCAAAACATGTTGCGTATTGCTCAGGAAGCTCTCACTTTTGATGATGTTCTTCTCGTTCCCGGCTATTCCGAAGTTCTGCCCAGGGACGTGTCCCTTAAGACGCGGATCACCAAGGGTATCGAACTTAATATCCCGTTGATCTCCTCAGCGATGGATACGGTCACTGAGGCGCGTCTGGCCATTGCTATGGCACAGGAAGGCGGACTGGGTATTATCCACAAAAACATGACCATAGAGCAACAGGCAGCTGAAGTTCGTAAGGTCAAAAAGCATGAAAGTGGTGTAGTAAAGGATCCTATCACCATCAATACCGGTGCAACGGTTCGCGATTTGCTGGAACTTTACCGCCAATATGACATCTCCGGTGTGCCGGTGATGGATAACGGTGATCTGGTCGGTATCGTGACCAGCCGTGATGTTCGTTTTGAAGAAGACCTGACCAAGAATGTGGCTGATATCATGACGCCCCGTGAGCGTCTGGTCATTGTGGTTGAAGGTACCAGCCAGGAAGAAGCCCGTAAGCTGCTGCAGAAGCACCGTATTGAAAAGGTGCTGGTTGTCAGTGAGCAGGGCAAGCTGGTCGGCATGATGACCGTGAAGGATATCCGTAAGGCCCAGGATTATCCTAATGCGTGTAAAGATGAGCACGGTCAGCTGCGTGTTGGTGCGGCAGTGGGTACCGGTCCTGAAACCCCTGATCGTGTCGCAGCGCTGGTTGCGGCGGGTGTGGATGTCATTGTTGTTGATACTGCTCACGGTCACTCCCGTGGCGTTATTGACCGGGTTCGCTGGGTTAAGGAAACCTACCCGAACCTGCAGGTCATTGGTGGCAACATTGCGACGGCTGAAGCTGCCAAGGCGCTGGCTGAAGCCGGTGCAGACGGCGTGAAAGTAGGAATCGGCCCGGGTTCAATCTGCACCACCCGTATCGTAACCGGTATCGGTGTACCGCAGATCTCTGCCGTTGCCAATGTCGTTGAAGCATTGAAAGACACCGATGTACCAGTTATTGCCGATGGTGGTATCCGTTATTCCGGTGACGTTGCTAAGGCTGTTGTGGCAGGCGCTCATCTCATCATGGTTGGCAGCATGCTGGCCGGTACCGATGAGGCGCCGGGCGAAATCATCCTGTATCAGGGCCGTAGCTACAAGTCATACCGTGGTATGGGTTCCATGGGGGCCATGGCGCAGGCACAGGGTTCCAGCGACCGTTATTTCCAGGATGCCAATGCCGGAGTTGAAAAGCTGGTACCGGAAGGTATCGAAGGCCGTGTTCCTTACAAAGGTACTCTCAGTGCCATCGTTCACCAACTGATGGGCGGTTTGCGTGCAGCGATGGGGTATACCGGTTCCCTCGATATTGACACTATGCGTACGCGTCCTGAGTTTGTGCGGGTTACCAATGCGGGTATGAGCGAGTCTCATGTTCACGATGTGACCATCACCAAGGAAGCGCCTAACTACCGGGTTCGCTAATCATCGTATTGGATGATAGATGCCGGCAGGGTGAAGATCGCCGTGCCGGCAATGATAAGTATTAAGCCTGTGATGACGGGCCGGGAAACCTTTCCGGCTCAGCATGGTCATCACAATAAGAACTTGCTGATGACGAATACGGCAGGTGTGCACAGGAGTTCTCATGTCCGTTGATATCCATTCACAAAAAATTCTGATACTGGACTTTGGGTCCCAGTATACCCAGCTGATTGCCCGCCGCGTTCGTGAGATTGGCGTTTATTCCGAAATCCACGCCTTCGATATGGATGCGCAGGCGATCCGTGATTTTGCCCCGAAGGCGATTATTTTGTCCGGTGGCCCTGAAACTGTGACAGCGGAAGATCCCCCACGGGCACCGTCCATTGTCTTTGAAATGGGCGTGCCGGTACTGGGCATCTGCTATGGCATGCAGACCATGGCTGAGCAGTTGGGCGGTAAGGTGTCCTGTTCGGATCTTCGTGAGTTTGGTTATGCTGGCGTCAACATCAAGCATGGCAGTGGTCTCCTGACCGGCATTGAAGACCATGTGGCCGATGATGGCACCCTGAGCCTGGATGTTTGGATGAGCCACGGTGACAAGGTAAGCGCTATGCCGGAAGGGTTTGTCCTGATGGCGTCCACTGACTCCTGCCCGATTGCTGCGATGGCTGATGACAGCCGTCATTTCTACGGTGTTCAGTTCCATCCGGAAGTCACCCATACCAAACAAGGCGGTCGTATTCTTGAGCGCTTTGTGATCGATATTGCCGGTTGTGAAAAACTCTGGACGCCGGCTCGTATTATTGATGATGCCGTTGCCCGAGTCCGTGAACAGGTCGGTAACAAGCGGGTATTGCTTGGCTTGTCCGGCGGTGTTGATTCCAGTGTGGTTGCGGCGCTGCTGCACAAGGCTATTGGTGATCAGCTGATCTGTGTCTTTGTGGATAATGGCCTGCTGCGCCTGAATGAAGGCGATCAGGTCATGGCGATGTTTGCCGAAAATATGGGTGTGCGTGTTATTCGTGCTGAAGCGGGGGAGCGTTTCCTGACTAACCTGAAAGGCATTGCTGACCCGGAACAAAAGCGCAAAATTATCGGTAATACCTTCATTGATGTGTTTGATGAAGAATCCGGTCGTCTGGACGGTATCGAGTTCCTGGCTCAGGGCACTATCTATCCTGACGTCATTGAGTCAGCTGCCAGCAAGACCGGCAAGGCTCATGTGATCAAGTCGCATCACAATGTAGGTGGTCTGCCGGAAGACATGAAAATGGCGCTGGTGGAGCCTCTTCGCGAATTGTTCAAAGATGAAGTTCGCAAAATTGGCCTTGAGCTGGGTCTGCCTTATGACATGGTTTACCGTCATCCGTTCCCGGGACCGGGCCTGGGCGTGCGCATCCTGGGTGAGGTGAAGAAAGAGTACGCAGATACACTGCGGAAGGCTGACGCTATCTTCATTGAGGAGTTGCATAAGGCTGATCTTTACCACATGGTGAGCCAGGCCTTTGCGGTATTCCTGCCGGTGAAATCTGTCGGTGTCGTGGGTGATGCCCGTCGCTATGAGTACGTCGTTGCTCTGCGGGCGGTAGAAACCATTGATTTCATGACTGCCCGTTGGGCGCATCTGCCGTATGACTTCCTGGAGCGGGTCTCTGGCCGGATCATTAACGAAATTGCTGGCATCTCTCGGGTGACATACGATATCTCCAGCAAGCCGCCGGCAACGATTGAGTGGGAGTAGTTTTTCTTGTGTAAGTCATTGATTTAATTGTACTATTGACTTACACATTACTTTCACAATCAGAAATCAATCGTTGATTTCCTTAGTCTTTTTTCATACAGTTACACAAAATGTTGCACAAACGTGTGACTACTGAAACTCGTACTAACTCAGAGACTAAGATTTGGCACTGAAGAAACAGCAATTTGCTGAAGGCGAAATAGCAATATTTGACGAAGCTTGTATCTACAAGCGAGGTGAGTATTGGCAGTTTCGTATGTGGTTGCCAAAAGAAAACAAGTACGCACGTAAAAGCCTACGTACACGCAGCGAAGCCACTGCAATTGAAAAGGGTAAAGCTGCGTACTTAGAGATTTACGCTAATCTGCAACAAGGCAAAAGCTACTTCTCCATAACCACAAAAGAAGGTGTGGAGAAGTACTTGTCGTTCCGTATGCGTGACGTTGAACTAGGACATATTGTTAAGGGACGACACACAACAATCGCAACGCATCTACAGCACTTCTTAAGCTTCATTGGTAAAGATACTAAGCTGAAAGAACTAGAACGCACTGAGTGCGAAAACTACTTCTACCATCGCCACAAAGCCACCAACGGCAACGTCAAACAAGTCACTGTGCAGAACGAACAAAGCACAATTAATGCGCTGATGAAGTGGCTACATAAGAATGGCGAAACACACATCGATGGCTTCGACTTTAAGAAGCTGCCACGCTTGGATAAAGGCAATGAAGCTATTCGTCGCGCAACACTGACTAACTCAAGTTACGCAGTAACGAATAACCTTAGCTGCTCGAATGATGCCCGCAGAGCGGTCATGTAAATCTTCGCCCTGAGCTGAAAATGATTGACCTTCAGTTTCAGGGAGAGGGTTT
>MUIA01000328.1 GCA_002084115.1 Oceanospirillales bacterium LUC14_002_19_P2
GTGCTTGGCATGCGGGCACTGACAGAGACAAAAGGACGCTGGGATCAGCTATGGGAACGAATAACCTGTGAAAACAGGCTTGGAGAGCCAGTATCTGCGTATTAATCAGAGAGAGCACCCGGCAAACATGTACAAAAACCTATTTTGATAAAAAACAATGACAAACGTACAATTTGAACGTATTGATTTTGACAAACTCACGAAAATTGATAAACGTCAATATAATCATCTCAGTGTTTCTGCGGCCTTAGCCAACTATGGATTTTTTAGCCAAGGATTGCTGGATAACAACGAACCTGTGGATTTTATTGCCAGCCACTATAGTGGAACGTCTCAACTCTCCGTTTTATTGAAATCCCGCCTGACACTTGCCTCACATCTCGAACACCAAAACCTGTTGATTGCCTTTTATGAACGAGGCTACTGGTATGTTTATCCCCACGATGATGTACTGGCTTTTGCCTGCCAAACCTCCACCATCACGCATACAACATCCTGGCAGCAAAAAGGCATCTATACATTCCCACAACTCACGGATAAGTACCGTCAGCGTCTAAAACCGTGGCGGCTCTGATCATAGGGAGACTCGCAGAACGCGATCTTTTATGCTGAGATAAATTGAGAAGACAAGCTGCCAGGAAGGCACAACAAAGGAGTGGGACACATGCTGAAAACCTACCGGATGGAACTTTCCCTGGGCTCACTCTGTTCGCTCAGTTTCATCGTTGGCTTTGGCAGCGGGGTTTTCCTGGGACTTCTCGGGGTCTTCACTTCCAAGGCAGTGGCCAATCCTGCGGCCTGGCTGGTTGTCATGTTTTTCACCCCCTTCCTTAGTGGTATTGGCGGGGTGATATCTGCCCTTATCGCCTATCCCTTTTACAACTGGTATTGCAACCGGGTCAAAGGGCAGGTGGTCACAGGAAAATTTCTCGAAGTGCAGGAGAGTGAACTCGATAACATGGAATAAGTACATCCAAACCTTATCTCTCTATGATTTTCAGCGCATTAAAAGTGTTATAACATAACAGCTCTATTTTCCAGCAGATCCGTCGTGTTCGATGTACCTACCAGGCACGCTCACTTCCAGCCCCAAGCAGACCTCCATCATGATGATGCTTGTGGCTGTTCTGCTGTGCTGGTCGGTCCTGGGGAATGCTCACGCACACGATGGCGATCTTCTGCTTGAATGGCATGCGGACTGCAGTCTCTGCCACCAGGCATCAACCCCCTCGATATTGAATAGCGTGAGCATGCCACAGCAAGTCTCCACCTATACCGTTATTAGTAAGCCAGCCATACTTCGGCTCGCTGAACAACATAAGGTCCTGCGCCGTATTCGAGCGCCTCCTGTCGTTTTTGAGTGAAGCCATCAACACATAAATGACACAATCATACTTCAGTATGCGCATCGGATAATCGCGCGACTGTACGACAGGAAAGTACCATGAACCAGCGAAAGTTCTGCCGCAGCCTGGCTGCAATCCTCTTTATCTCTGCGCCTATTGCAGCGGAAACATCACTTCATCATGACGCTCACGTACACGGTACCGGGCAACTGAATCTGGCGGTGGAAGGCAAGCTTCTGCATCTTGAAATGACCATTCCCGGCCACGACATTGTCGGCTTTGAAAGCATCACCAGCCCGGAGCGGGAACAGCAGGTCGACCAGGCCATTGATCGCCTGAAACAAGCCTCCATGTGGAAAATACCAGCATCAGCCCAATGTAAACTGCTCAGCAGCAAGGCGAATCATACAGCTGAAGCGCATCATGAAGATGACCATGGCCACCATCATGACCACCATGATCACGATAGCCATCATGACGAGGGCAAACACCTGAACTTCACCGTCAGCCAGGTTTTTGAATGTAACGATCCAAAAGCTCTGACCCAGATCGAAGCACAATTGTTTGGACGCTTTGCCAACAGTGAAGCGCTGAAAGTGCAAGCGCTGACCGATAAAGGTCAGATGTCGGCAACCCTCAATCGCAACAAGCCAGTATTCCGGTTCTGAGCCAATGACGATCATACAAACAACACCGCCTGTCCAGCTGGATGATCTCCTGTTCAGCTGGCAGCCGGGGCAACCGGTTCTGGATATTCCGGCATTCGCTATCACACCAGGAGAAAAGGTCTTTCTTAAAGGACCCAGCGGCAGTGGTAAAACCACGCTGCTGGGGCTGATTGGCGGCGTGCTGGTGCCCGAGCGAGGACGCGTGTCCCTGCTCGGGACGCCGATCAATCAGCTTAAGCCCGCTGCGAGGGATCGCTTTCGGGCCGACCATGTGGGTTTCATCTTCCAGATGTTCAACCTGTTTCCCTATCTGTCAGTGCTGGAGAATGTACTGCTACCCCTGAACTTTTCGCCGGAACGCAGGCAGAAGCTAGCGACAGCAGGTCAATCTGGTAACGATGAAGCGGTACGGCTTCTGGCACACCTGGGACTATCCGATCCTGCGCTACTGGCCCATCCAGTCACAGCGCTCAGCATTGGACAGCAACAACGTGTCGCCGCCGCACGGGCGTTGATTGGACGCCCGGAAATCCTGATTGCCGATGAACCCACATCGGCTCTGGATTCCGATACCCGGGAAGCCTTTATCCGGTTGTTGTTCAAAGAGTGTGAAGCTGCCGGCAGCACCCTGCTGTTTGTCAGTCACGACTCAGGACTGGAACATTTGTTTGACCGTAGTCTGTCACTGGCCGAGCTGAACCGCGCGGCCGTGACAGAGAATGCCGCTCTGCAGGAGAAAGCCACATGTCACTCTTAAAGCTTGCCTGCCGCAGTATTCTCAACCGCCGCATCACGGCTCTGCTGACAGTGATCTCCATTGCCATCAGTGTTGCCTTGCTGCTGGGCGTTGAACGCATCCGGGTGGAAGCCAAGAACAGCTTCACCAACACCATCTCCGGTACTGACCTGATTGTGGGTGCCCGCAGCAGTGGCATAAACCTGTTGCTGTATTCGGTGTTCCATATTGGTGATGCGACCAACAATATCTCCCGGGAAACCTGGGAGGAGATCGCCGATGATCCGGCCGTTGACTGGACGATCCCGGTATCACTGGGCGACTCCCATCGCGGTTACCGGGTCTTGGGCACCAATACGGCAATGTTCGAGCATTTTCGCCATGCTGGTGATCAACCGCTTGTCTTTGCCAACGGCAAGGCCTTTTCTGATCTTTATGATGCGGTCATAGGGGCCGATGTCGCGGCAGAACTGAATTATTCGACAGGACAGAACATCACTCTCGCCCATGGCGTTGATATGGTCAGCCTGCAGAGTCACGACGACAAACCCTTCCGGATCAGGGGTATCCTGCAACGGACGGGGACACCTATGGATCGTGTTATCCTGATTTCACTGCAGGGAATGGAAGCACTGCATGTGGACTGGCATAACGGCGCCCCACCGATTCCTGGTCTGACTGTTTCTGCTGAAAAGGCACGCAACCTGTCGCTGGAACCTGAAGCAATCACCGCCTTTTATGTGGGCCTGAAATCGCGCATGGCCACCTTCCGGCTTCAACGGTTAATCAATAAGTATCCCCAGGAAGCCCTGTTGGCAGTCTTGCCTGGGGTGGCGCTTCAACAGCTCTGGCAACTGGTTGGCGTCGCGGAAAAAGCTCTACTGGGCGTGGCCGCTCTGGTAGTATTAGCCGGACTCGTCGGCATGCTGACAGCCATTTTGACGTCCCTGAATGAACGGCGACGGGAGATGGCCATTCTGCGATCTGTAGGCGCCCGACCCGGCCATATCTTTTTCCTGTTGATATTTGAGTCACTGTTCTATGCTCTGGCCGGCTGTCTGTTAGGTAATCTGCTGCTCTATGGGCTACTGTTTGCTGCCCAGCCTCTGGCCCAGGGCTGGCTGGGATTGCATCTCACCATCAGCCTGCCTGGACTGTTTGAGCTGGGGCTGATGATAGCAATCATCACGGCGGCACTGTTACTTGGCCTGTTCCCGGCACTGCGTGCGTACAGAAACTCCCTGGCTGACGGTCTGACGATCCGGGTATAAAAAAGGAAAATAATGATGCCACACGCCCTGATACCCTTACGCCAACTTAGAAAAGCCTGCCTGCTGGTCAGTTTGCTGTGCCTGTCGCCCGCCTTGCTGGCCGCCACTGAAAATGCGCCGGCAAAGGCACAGGAAACGGTCCGGAAAGTGATCTGGAATGATCTGATGCCGCCATTTGATGAAAAGATTCTCGAACGCTATGAACGCGACGAGATTCCTTTCGGTGAAATGCAGATCTACATGACGGAACATGGTAGCAAGGTGGTTGATAAGCTCAACAATGTCTATGCCAAGGTGCCGGGCTATCTGGTGCCTCTGAACATGAACAAAAAGCAGATGGCAACGGAGTTCCTGCTGGTTCCCACCATGGGCGCCTGTATCCATGTGCCACCACCACCGCCTAACCAGATTGTCTATGTGACATTTCCGGAAGGCCTCAAATATCAGGAAACCGCTTATACCCCCTATTGGGTCTACGGAAAGCTGAAAACAGAGAAGAAAACCTCAGAATACAGTGACGCCATGTATTCGATGAAGGCTGATAGAGTGATTGAGTATCAGTAAAGATCTCGCAACCACCGCATGACGGGGAGCCACTGGGCTCCCCTAATTATTTATGTTTGGGTTACATAGCGGGAAATAGTCGTTAAAGATCCGCCTCCCACTGCACCTGATCATTTCGCATCTCCGCCACTTTGTTGCTGTAACGCTTATCCAGTACCTGCCGTTTGATTTTCAACGTTGGCGTCAGTACGTCATTTTCCACCGTCCAGGGCTCCTGCACCACCAGGATGCCTCCCAACGTCGCATGACTCTCCATCTGCGCGCTGACAGTCTTGCAGGTTTCCTGCAGGGATTGTGTCACCTGCTCCTTCGGGATACCGGAAGCGCCCTCCGATAACTGCACCAGCGCTACCGGATAAGGCAGGCCAGAACCAATCACACAGAGCTGTTCAATCAGCGGATTTTGCACCAGTTTACGCTCCAGCGGAACCGGGGTGACATACTTACCCTTGAGGCTGTCGCGAAACCAGTATCAACGGGTAATATACACACAGCTGCAGATAGCCCGTAACGACCAATGACAACAAAGCAAAAAATTGACCTCTGCCGAACTCCACAATTCGATTTTTTCTC
>MUIA01000025.1 GCA_002084115.1 Oceanospirillales bacterium LUC14_002_19_P2
CAAACCGGTTGCGGTTGTTTTGCCAAAAGAGGACAGAAGGTAGTCAGAGTACAGCTCAATCAGATCGTGTTTCATACCGGCAATAATGCCGTATTTTCAGTCTTGTGCGTAACTTGAGTATTTAACTTTAATTTTTGCATTCCCGATCGTCTGCCAGAAAAAGAGTTCGGTCTTGCCTTGCCTGACAGTGATGGGGTGTGCCCGTCAGGCGTGTTGACCAACCGGACGCCGGAAATGATTCATGTCTGGCTGGAAGATCATCCGGACGGACGTTTTGCTTCCGATGATGGTTTTTCGTTGCCGCCAGTCGACCAGGCTTGTGCCGGTGAGGATACCGGCACCTATCCATGCAATATTTCTGTTCGAGATCAACCAGACCTCGTCCGCTGAATGGTTTGATTTAGCGGATATCCGACACGCTGACGGCGGTAAAGGTCTTGGGTGGTGAAACCAGGAAGTCCTGAGCAGCAATTAGCATCAACTCGCGGCTTTCGGCGCGCCACGTGGTTTCAAACAGGGCGTAGATAGCGCCGGCGATATGCTCCAGGGCGGAACGGACATTGCGGTGCTTGAGGTAGTGTGCCAGAAAGAGTGCCGTGGTGGCGTCACCAGAACCGTTGAGAGGAATCGGGAATGCCAGTTTCGGTGTTTCAACCAGCCAGGCGCCTTCACTGCTTACCGCCATCATTTCAATCTTGGTCGGATCGGTGTTTTCCCGTTCAAGGCTGGTGACAAGAATAGTATCGGCACCGGTTTCCCGCAGGGCGTGAGCGGCGGAAAGGGCACTGTCGAGATCTGTGACAGTTTGACCCGTCAGCAGTTCCAGTTCGAACTGGTTGGGTGTCAGAATGTCGGCGTGGGTAATGACCTTATCCCGAAAGAACTCGGGAATCCCGTCACGGACAAAAACTCCGCGGCCATAATCACCAATAACCGGGTCGCAGCAGTAGATGGCATCAGGGTTGGCAGCTTTGACTTTGTCCACTGCTTCCAGAATTACATCGCCAATATCTGCCGACCCCATATAGCCTGACAATATCGCATTACAGTTGGGTAGCACGCCGCGTTCTTCAATACCGGTGATGACATCGCGAACGTTTTCCGCGGCAATCACAGGGCCGCGCCAGGCGCCATGACCGGTGTGATTGGAAAACATCACGGTATGCACCGGCCAGACCTCAAGCCCCATGAGCTGGAGCGGGAAGATAGCGGAGCTGTTGCCGGCATGGCCGTAGGCGACATGGGACTGAATCGACAGAATATTCATGGATCAACTGCTTGTTAGGGATAGGAAACATCGCACCGTCTTGCTAATAAGGGGCGCGGGGTTGCTGTTTGCACTGTAGCGGTTAGACTCCTTGCCTTTCAACTGCATAGATCAATAAGAGGCAGAGACATGACAAACGTTGCTGTAGTTGGTGCCGCCGGTCGTATGGGAAAAACACTGGTTGCCGCGCTGCATCAGACTGAAGGTGTCAAACTGACCGTTGCTGTTGATCGTCCAGACAGCTCGTTGATCGGCGCAGATGCTGGTGAATTGGCTGGTATTGGAAAAGTGGGGGTGAGTCTGGAGTCAGACCTGTCTGCCCATATGGCGGATTTTGATGTGGTCATTGATTTTACGGCCCCGGATTACACCCTCGAGAATGTTGGCCTGTGCCGTGAGCATGGCAAAGGGATCGTCATCGGTACGACTGGGTTGAGTGATGCGCAGAAAGAAGCGCTGAAAGCATCTGCTGAAACCATTCCCGTAGTATTTGCCCCCAACATGGGGGTGGGGGTGAATCTTGTATTCAATCTGCTGGAAATCGCGGCGAAGGTGCTGGGAGATGATGTCGATATCGAAGTGATTGAAGCCCATCACCGCCATAAAGTGGATGCACCATCCGGTACTGCATTGAGAATGGGTGAAGTCATTGCTGAAACCCTGGGGCGGGATTTGAAAACCTGCACTGTTTACGGTCGTGAAGGGCAGACCGGTGCCCGTGATCGCAATACCATTGGTTTCGCCACAGTGCGGGCTGGCGATATTGTAGGTGAACATACGGTGATGTTTGCCGGTGAAGGCGAGCGGGTAGAAATAACCCACAAGGCCAGTAGCCGGATGACGTTTGCCTGCGGTGCTGTCCGGGCCTCCGCCTGGCTGGCAGATAAAAAACACGGTCTGTTTGATATGCAGGATGTGCTGGGTTTGCGTTAGTCATCATGGCAGGTCAGTGATACTTGCAGATTGGTTAGTGTGTTGTTGAGGGTTGGTAGGTATTTATAGCTATCAGACCAAGCTTCTGGTAGGAAGCTGAAAATTTGCGCCGGGTTGGATCAGGATGCCCGATTCGGGAAAGAATAAAACGCATTTAGAGGCTGTTGCAAAAGCCCAATTCAGTGGCATAGGCGATGACCTTATTCTGCAATAGCACCTTATGCTGCTCTCAATATATTCTCTACCTCTTTTTCATGGCAATGCAGATCACCTCGT
>MUIA01000332.1 GCA_002084115.1 Oceanospirillales bacterium LUC14_002_19_P2
ATGGGGTTGCCGACATGTCTGATCCTTCAGAAGTTTTGATCTATACAAATCAATCGTCTTCTAAAGGCTATTTCTGTTGCAATCCCTCACTTTTCATCCGCCAACCTGTAAAAGCACCTGATTCTGATTTTTTTGAACTGGAGGTCGGCGAAGACCTGAAACAAAGCCCGCTGTTTAACGACGATATTGCACCCACCCGCCTTGAAGAACGAACCTGGAAAACCGGTCATGTTGCCTCCCTGTGGGTGGGCATGGCCATTTGTGTTCCGACGTATACATTGGGTGGGGTGTTAACGGCCTACTTTGGTCTGTCTGTGACCGAAGCGCTGTTGACCATCCTGCTGGCTAATATCATTGTGTTAATTCCCCTGATGCTTAATGCCTTCAGCGGCACCCGCTATGGGATTCCTTTTCCGGTTGTCCTTCGTTCATCGTTTGGCCTGCGAGGCTCCAACCTCCCTTGCCTGATCCGTGCCGTTGTTGCCTGTGGGTGGTTCGGTATCCAGACCCTGTTCGGCGGGCTGGCCATTCATTTGTTGTTGTCAGCATTGTCTGACAGTTGTGCCTCGCTTGGCGGACCCGGTGAAGTCATTGGTTTCTTTCTGTTTCTGGCATTAAATCTTTACGTCGTCATCCGCGGCTCTGAAGCAATACGTAAGCTGGAAAGTTTTTCCGCCCCGCTGCTGCTGATTGTGGGTATAGGTCTTATGATCTGGGCACTGCCTAAAGTGGATGTTACCGCCTTGTTCGCAACCCCCGCCAACCGCCCGGAAGGTGACAGTGTCTGGGGATATTTCTTCGGTGGACTGACTGCCATGGTCGGATTCTGGGCCACCCTATCCCTGAATATTCCTGACTTCAGTCGTTTTGTGCGTTCTCAAAAAGATCAACTGTTGGGTCAGGCACTGGGGCTGCCATTAACCATGTTTTTCTTTGCGGCGCTGGGCGTGGTACTGACAGCAGCCTCGCACACACTGGTTGGCCAGACTATTTCCGATCCGGTCAGTTTGATTGGCAAAATCGATAACACGCCAGTGGTCGTCATCGCGATGCTGATGATCATTATTGCCACTATCTCCACCAATACCGCTGCGAATATTGTGTCACCGACCAATGATTTCCAGAACATTGCCCCGAAACTGATTGATGGAAAACGAGGCGTTCTGCTCACCGGTCTGGTAGGCATCCTGCTGATGGGATGGGAGGTTCTGCGAAAGCTGGATTTGATCACTTCAACAACCAGTGTGGAAGCCCTGTATACCGGCTGGCTGCTGGGTTATTCCAGCCTGCTTGGGCCGATTGCCGGGATCATGATTGTGGATTACTTCATTATCAAGAAACAGCAGTTAAACCTGGTGGACCTGTATCGTCAGGGTGGGCGCTACCCATCGGTCAATCCGGCGGCGATGCTCGCTTTTACCATTCCGGTTGCGCTGACAGTCACGGCGATCATCACCCAATCCATGATGTGGTTTTACAGCTATGGCTGGTTTACCGGCTCACTGCTGGGAGGGCTGCTCTATTATGCTTTCAGCAAAACACAGACACCGTCAGAACCCTCACAAGACAGTGATAATGACAACTCACGTCGTACGTCTGTCGACAACCGCAGTGAAGCACTGAGCGCAGAAGCCATATAAGTCACCAGCCGGTTTGCCTCCAGCGACAAACCGGCTACTTCCCTCTGTATTAATCCGTGCAATTCAACCGGTTCGTGGCTAGGATTTCGGGCAAATCCATTGCTGGCCGTTGACACCCATCATGAATGTTTCTGACCTGATCACCGCCAACCAATCCCTTTGGCAGGAATACACCCAACACCGCTTTGTCCGACAACTGGGCGATGGCACATTGCCAGACACCGCATTCAGGCACTACCTGATTCAGGATTATCTTTTTCTGAAACACTTTGCACGCGCCTATGCACTGGCAATTTATAAATGCGACAGTTTTTCTGCTATGCAGCGCCCATTGTCTGCGCTGACCGGCCTGTTGGAACATGAAACCAGCCTGCATGTCGCCTACTGCCAGGAATGGGGTATCTCGGAACAGGATCTGGAGAACATTGAGGAAGACAGCGGCACTGTCGCCTATACCCGGCTGGTGCTGGATATCGGCCAGTCCGGTAGCCTGACGGAACTCTATGTCGCACTGGCACCCTGTGCATTGGGTTACGCCGAGATCGGTGCCTGGCTGCCGAAGCAATCGTTTACGGCCCGGGAAAATAATCCTTACATCGCCTGGATCGATATGTATGCCGGTGAAACCTTCCAGCAACTGGCGGTGGACGAAACCCGGTCACTGGATGAAATGATGAAAGAGATTTCTGCCGACAGCCAGCAGGGTCGAAAACTGAACCGGATTTTCCGTGACGCTACCCGCATGGAAATTGCATTCTGGGAACAGGGGCTGAACAAACAATAAACGGCTGTCACCGTTTAAAAGCATCAATTATAAATACCCTGACTTATATTTTATCTACAGCCCACGCCCTGTGGGCTGTAGATAAAAACAGGGGATCACTTTTGTACAGGTATTTATCTCTCGGTTAGGCCAAACCCATGGGCGTGACAATAGTGCGCAGTTCAGGAATTGATTTGATCACATAATCCGGGCTGATATCGTGAGTCCAGGGCTCATCCTGTGGATTAAACCACACCGTACGGATACCCAGCTGTTTGGCTGCCAAAACGTCATTCTCCGGGCTATCGCCGATATGCAGCATTTCATCAGCCGTTACTCCAGCCTGTTCCATGGCCAACTGATACATTAACGGATCAGGCTTACTGCTATTGATATCCTCGGCTTTCAGGACAAAATCAAAGAAGCGTTCAATCTGCAGGTTGGCCATTTCAATATTGCCATTGGTCAGCGCCGCGAGTGTGTAATGCTCATAGAGGTATTTCAGTGTGTCCAATACACCGGGGTAATAAGCAATACGCCGCCGCCACTGGCTAAAAATTTCAAACGCCGCTTCCGCCCCTGCAACGACCTCTTCACGATCGTAACCCGCCTCTTCTAGCGCGATCTCCATGCCAATGACCCGGGCACGGCTGACCTGATGGCGGAACTCTGGATACAGTTCTCGAAAGCGGTTTTTCAGCGCATCGAGCCCTTCTATATCGTAATGATCTGCCAGCTTGGGGTAATTCTGCAGTAGCCAGCTATAGCATTGACGCACGGCTTCCTTGATAACGACCAGGTTATCCCACAGGGTATCGTCCAGATCAAAGGTAACCAGTTTAAGAGTCATTCGTCGTCCTTCTTCCGTGCCCTCGGGTGTGCCCGGTCATAGACGTTGGCCAAGTGCTGAAAATCCAGGTGGGTATAGATCTGGGTGGTAGAAATATCGCTGTGTCCCAGCAATTCCTGCACCGCTCGCAACTCACCACTGGATTCCAGCAAATGGCTGGCAAAGGAGTGCCTGAGCTTGTGCGGATACAGGTTGCCTTCCAGCCCCTGCTGCAATCCCCATGCTTTCACCCGAACCTGCACCTGACGTCGGCTGATCCTCTGGCCCCCACGGGCAATAAATACGGCATATTCTCCATCCTGAGCCATGTCTCGACGTACCGTCAACCACTGTTGGATCGCGTCTCGGGCTTTACTGCCAACGGGCACGATGCGTTCCTTGCGGCCTTTACCCACAACTCGCACCACACCTTCGTCAAGATCCAGGTCTACCAGGTTCAGCGCCACCAGTTCCGCGAGCCGTAAGCCGGAGGAGTAAAACAACTCCATCATGGCATGATCCCTGAGCGACAGCGGTGAATCCGGCGTCACATTCAGCACACCGGCAAGTTGATCCGTATCCAAGGTATCTGGCAGTTTCTTCGGACGTTTAGGTGCCTGCACCTGCAACCCCGGGTTATTGTGACAAATCCCTTCACGCATCAGAAAATCAAAAAACTGTCGTACGGCAGATAACCAGCGATGCAGACTGCGTGCCGATAAACCTTCACGGTTTAACGCTGCCAGACAACGACGCAGGTGTTCTGCCGTCAGTGCGGGCCACTGTTCAATTGTCAGCCCGGCTGCCAGCAACGAGAGTTTATGGATATCGCGCTGATAGGCCGCACAGGTGTTTGCGGCAAGACCTTTTTCATGACGAAGGAAACCGAGATAAGCGTCAACCGCCTCGTTCATGGCTACTGATGCCGTCTTGTTTTCCAATAAGCTTTGGTGATCGTTTGTATTTCCGCGCTTCCTGGGCAGTTTGTCCGAACCCTTGTCCGACACACTCACATCAGCCGCCCCAGGATGCGCCCCAATGCATCCGCAATAAAGCGTACAAATAGCGTATCGACACCGGCTCGGAACCGGTCGGTCTGTCGGCTACCCAGCGCAAGAATACCCAGCCGCTCATGGTAATGGAGTGGTGTCACGGCAGCCGAAGCGATCGTGCTGGCATGATTGGAAAAAAGGAAAGCCGCTTCATCGGCACGCAGACGTCCACAGACCGTACGATTGCCCTGCATATTGCGGCTTAACAAATTTCGCACATGCCTGCTGAGATCCCGCTCACGACACATCCGCACACGGGTTTCCAGGGGACGGTCACTGATCAGGATAAAACTGCAATAATCAATCTGAAAATCGTGCAGCAGGCTGTCTTCAAGGGTATCCGCCACCTGGTCCAGGGTGTCGGATTCCATCAGTGCAAGCAGCAACCGACGACACTGTTCAAACAACTGATCATTATCACGGGCAATTGTCACCAGGCTGCCAAGCCGCTTATTTAATTCACTGTTACGCTCACGCAACAGAGTCACCTGCCGCTCAACCAGAGAGATGGTGTCACCGCGTTGATGGGGAATGGAGAGTTCGGCCAGCAGGTCATCCCGATGATGGAAATAGTCCGGATGCTGTTTGAGGTAGTCTGCGACCTCGTCAGCCGTCAGCCCCGTGGTTGACGCCTGCTGCCCCTGTTTGTCCATGGATGATCCTGTGCACCTAACCGTAATGATCAGGGAAAATCATACTTTGGATGATGACTGTATGCACGATATTAGTATCTCAAGTTACGCACAAGACTGAAAATACGGCATTATTGCCGGTATGAAACACGATCTGATTGAGCTGTACTCTGACTACCTTCTGTCCTCTTTTGGCAAAACAACCGCAACCGGTT
>MUIA01000024.1 GCA_002084115.1 Oceanospirillales bacterium LUC14_002_19_P2
ATGACTCATTACCTCGCTTGGCGGCGCGCTCTAACAGAGCGTCATAGGCTGACGACTGCACGCATGTTCGAGAAAATCATTGGACATTGGTGCTACCAACCACAAGGGGTAACTTAGCCATTTCTGTGAGTTCCTGCTTATCCAGGAGTATTTGAAGCTTGGTGTGGATATCCATGTAACTTTACCTCATCAAGTCATTGCTCAATGACTTGATGAGAATAGCCCCGTGAACAAATACCGTGTGCGTACAAACGCATAAAAGCTGTTGTGTTTTACGAGGTTAATGAAACAGAGTAATGCGTCATTATGATTGATGGGGTGCCTTGCGTTGAGTTTTGGTATGCTCTCCCTGAGCCACGGAGCGGCCTGCATTATTCCGGACCATGCACAATCACCGGACGACGAACAATTGAGAAAACAGCCTGACTGAAGGATTGCCGCTCATGCCAGCGTACCGCTCAAGAACATCGACTTACGGCCGCAACATGGCCGGCGCTCGCGCGCTCTGGCGCGCCACAGGAATGCAGGACGAGGATTTCAAAAAGCCGATTATCGCGGTTGCCAACTCGTTCACCCAGTTTGTGCCCGGCCATGTCCACCTGAAGGATATGGGGCAGTTGCTCTGCCGGGAAATCGAAGCCCATGGTGGTGTTGCCAAGGAATTCAATACCATTGCTGTGGATGACGGAATCGCCATGGGGCATGACGGTATGCTCTATTCCCTCCCATCGCGCGACATTATTGCCGATTCCGTGGAATACATGGTCAATGCCCACTGTGCGGATGCGCTGGTCTGTATTTCCAACTGTGACAAGATCACGCCCGGGATGCTGATGGCAGGCATGCGGCTGAATATTCCGGTGGTCTTTGTTTCCGGTGGGCCGATGGAAGCGGGTAAGACTAAACTGGCCGAGCATAAGCTGGATCTGGTGGATGCAATGGTGATTGCGGCCTCAGATGCAGATGACGACACCGTCAATGAGTATGAGCGCTCGGCCTGTCCGACCTGTGGTTCATGTTCCGGTATGTTTACCGCCAATTCCATGAACTGTCTGACAGAAGCATTAGGCCTGTCCCTGCCGGGTAATGGCTCCCTGCTGGCGACCCATGCGGATCGAAAGGCACTTTTCCTGGAGGCGGGGCGCCGCATTGTGGACATTACCCGTCGTTACTATGAAAACGACGATGAAAGTGTGTTGCCCCGTAACATTGCCAGTTTTGATGCTTTCGAGAATGCCATGAGCCTGGATATTGCTATGGGTGGCTCCACCAACACCATTCTGCATTTGTTGGCGGCGGCTCAGGAAGGTGAAGTGTCGTTTACCATGAAGGACATTGATCGTTTATCACGTCGAGTCCCGCAGTTGTGTAAGGTCGCACCGAATATCCAGAAATACCATATGGAAGACGTGCACCGTGCTGGTGGCATTATGGCCATTCTGGGTGAGATGGATCGTGCCGGTCTGTTGCATACTGATGTTGCCACTGTGCACAGCGCTTCAATGAAAGAAGCGCTGGCAAAATGGGACATTGTGCAAACAGATGATCAGGCAGTGCATACCTTTTATAAGGCAGGCCCTGCTGGTATCCGGACGACGGAAGCCTTGTGTCAGGCGACACGCTGGCCAGATCTGGATGCCGATCGAGAGGAAAGGTGTATCCGTTCACTGGAACATGCTTACAGTGAAGAAGGTGGGCTTGCGGTGCTCCATGGCAATATTGCTGTTGATGGTTGTGTCGTCAAAACCTCTGGTGTAGATGAAAGCAATCTGGTCTTTGAAGGCCCCGCACATGTCTTTGAAAGTCAGGATGATGCTGTACGCGGCATTCTGGAAGATCAGGTTAAACCGGGTGAAGTGGTTGTGATTCGCTATGAAGGCCCCAAAGGCGGCCCCGGTATGCAGGAAATCCTTTACCCGACCAGCTACCTGAAATCCAAGGGACTGGGTAAAGACTGCGCGCTGCTGACGGATGGCCGTTTTTCCGGTGGAACATCCGGGCTTTCCATTGGGCATGCGTCGCCTGAGGCTGCAGCCGGCGGTGCGATTGGCCTGGTCGAAAACGGGGATATCATCCGCATTGATATTCCGGCGCGCACGATCAATGTGGCATTGTCCGATGAGGCGTTGCAACAGCGTCGGGAGGCGATGGACAGTAAAGGCGCTAAGGCCTGGAAACCAGTTGAGGAAAGGCTGCGTCGCGTCTCAATGGCATTGAAGGCGTATGCGAGCATGGCAACCAGTGCCGATAAAGGTGCTGTCAGGGATGTGACGTTGTTGGACGGCTAAGTCATTTGCCAGCAGTCTTTTGATAAGGCTGCTGGCAAATAAAAATGCGTACTGTTCACTCAAGTTACGCACAAGACTGAAAATACGGCATTATTGCTGGTATGAAACACGATCTGATTGAGCTGTACTCTGACTACCTTCTGTCCTCTTTTGGCAAAACAACCGCAACCGGTTTGT
>MUIA01000218.1 GCA_002084115.1 Oceanospirillales bacterium LUC14_002_19_P2
AATATTCTCAAAACCTTCGGGTAACTGTGGTCGGCGAGACATCGTTTCAAAGAGAATTCGTTGATGATGCCTAAGGATAGCTGGCATCAGGCTTAGGACTTAGAAAATACGATTGGTATGACAAAAAAGGCGGAAGGGCTATAAACCTTTCCGCCTTTTGAACACTACAATCAACGTCGCTAACGCTCCAGCACAACAAATGCTACCGCATAATCCTTCTCATCACTGATCGTTACATGATGAGCACTGATGGCTAACTGTTCACTTAACTGTTTTGCCGAACCATGAAATACCAGAGAAGGCGCCCCCTGCTCACTATTGGTTATCTCAATATCCTGAAACGAGACTTTACCAATACCGGTACCCAAAGCCTTGGCTGCCGCTTCCTTTACTGCGAAACGCGTTGCCATATAGGATGCATGACTACCTCTGCCGATAAAAACGGCATATTCAGACTCGGTCAAAATGCGCCGAACAAACTGATCTCCCTGCCGCTCCAGCACTTGCTGGATACGTCGTATATCAACGATATCGGTTCCGATGCCTGCAATCATGCCTGGTGCCTGGCTGCATCCAACATTAAGGCTTTCATTTCCCGAATCGCTTCTTTGAGCCCGGTGAACATGGCCCTGCCAATGATGGCGTGACCAATGTTTAACTCGTTAATTCCCGGAATCGCGGCGACTGGCTCAACATTCTGGTAATTCAAGCCATGTCCAGCATTCACTATCAAGCCCTGCTTGCGGCCATGAGAAACCGCACGACGGATTCGCTCCAGCTCTGTATGCAGTTCTTCCGGAGTTTCTGCATCCGCATAACAACCGGTATGCAGCTCAACGGTCGGAGCTCCGCAGCGAACCGCTGCATCAATCTGGGCAGGCTCAGGATCAATGAACAATGACACATCAATCCCTTTAGCCACCAGTCGCTGACAGGCTTCAGCAATTCGGCCTTCCTGACTAACTACGTCCAGACCACCCTCTGTAGTGAGTTCTTCACGCTTTTCTGGCACCAGGCAAACATGCGCCGGTAGCACCTGCTCCGCGATCGACAGCATTTCATCAGTAACGGCCATTTCCAGGTTCATCCGGGTCTGGAGAAGATCCTTGAGCCGATAAACATCATGATCCTGAATATGGCGACGATCTTCGCGCAAGTGCAGGGTAATGCCATCCGCACCGGCTTCTTCCGCATCAAGCGCCGCCTTGACCGGATCAGGGAAACGCGTCCCCCTTGCCTGACGAATCGTGGCAATATGATCGATATTGACACCCAGGAGAAAACGGTTAATCGGAATCACTGACTACTCCTTCCACTGACTTGATCATTGACTCATACCGGATTAGCATGCCGAAACAGCTCACGACTGCGCAACGGCCTATTGCCGAGCAGCGGGGCCAATGCCATCCGGGTCAAACGCTTAAGATCCGGTAACATCGAATCGGTAACATCATTACGGGCAAATGCGTTCAAAACCGCTCCGTAAAAACAGGGAACCCTGCCCGCCGAATCCAGCGAACGGCAGGGTACAAATCCATTATCCTGCTGGTAGAGATAATATTGGTCATCACGAATCGCCTGCCCCCTCTCTCCGTCATACGACAAAGGAATTCCATAGCCCAGCGCTTCCAGCAGGAGTTTCTCAAAGATTCTCAGCTTGATTTCCAGTGGCAGCTGTTGATTCAGACCATCAACAAGCCACTCATAAAGATCAAATAGATTCGCTACCGCATCACCGGGCTGTAGCAGACGCACCAATAATTCATTGGCATACAGCCCGCTATAGAGATATTTACCCGTCAGCAGTAGGTAACGATCCTGTTCTAGCTGGCGCAGGGTCTTGAGTTCTGTTTTCCCCGTCCAGCTAATCAGCAGACGGGAAAAAGGCTGGAGCAGATGGCCTCGCCGGGGCTTTCCCGCCTTACTGGCAGCCCCCCGAGCGCCTGAGGCGACCAGGGAGACTTTCCCGTGATTACGGGTCAGGCAGTCCACCAGTAAGCTTGTATCACGGTAGGGCCGGGTATGAAGCACCCAGGCAGGTTGCAGCTCGAAGGTGTTAGCAGCCACCGCAAGCCTTCTCAGGGCAGCTCGGTATAACCAAGACTGGCCAATCCCCGCTCATCATCCGACCAGCCGGAGCGCACCTTGACCCACAGATTCAACATCACCTTACTGTCGAACAGCTTTTCCATATTCAGGCGGGCATCGTGACCGATCACTTTCAGGCGACTGCCTTTGTCGCCAATCACAATCCGCTTCTGGCCTGGACGCTCAACCAGAATCAATGCGCTGATATGCAGCACACCGCCATCTTCCTTCAACTCTTCAATCTCAACCGTAATTTGATAGGGAATCTCATCACCCAGCTGACGCATGATCTTTTCCCGCACCAGTTCTGCCGCCAGAAAACGGGAACTACGATCGGTAATCTGATCATCACCATAAAAATGAATACTTTCCGGCAGGAATCCGTGAACCAAACGCTCCAGCCGCTCAACATTGTGGCCATTCTTGGCCGACATGGGCACGATATGCGCGAAATCCATCTTCCGCGACAGCTCATCCAACCAGGGAATGAGTTTATCCTTCTCTGAAATACGGTCGGTCTTGTTCACAACCAAGATGACAGGACAACGGCTATGACGTACCGTTTCCAGCACCATCTCATCTTCATCGGTCCAGACCATCCGGTCGACAATAAAGATAATAACGTCCACATCCTTGACAGAAGACGTCGCGGCCCGGTTCATGTAGCGGTTAATGGCCCGACCATCGTTTTTATGAATACCGGGAGTATCCACGTAAACTGCCTGCACATCACCATCGGTTTTGATCCCGAGAATTTGATGACGGGTTGTCTGGGGTTTACGTGAAGTAATACTCAGCTTCTGGCCCAGGATATGATTGAGTAGCGTTGACTTCCCAACATTAGGGCGACCAACAATCGCCACATAGCCACAACGACCTTCAGATACTGCCTGTTCAATCATCCTTCAACCTCCACCCCAAGCGCGACGAGGGCTCTTCGAGCAGATTGCTGCTCTGCCGCCCGCCGACTACAACCTTCACCTGTCGTCGATTCCACACCTGCAACAGAACAGTGAACTGTAAACGTCTGATCATGGGCCCTGCCATCAATACTGACGAGTTCATAGTGCGGCAGGGGCTGCTGACGAGTCTGCAGATATTCCTGCAGGCGGGTTTTCGGGTCCTTGTTCTGCTGATCGCCCACCGAGAGCTTTTCAAGCCTACTGGCAAACCAGGCGAGTATACGGGTACGGCAGACATCCATGCCGGCATCCAGATAAATGGCTCCGATTAGTGCCTCGACTGCGTCAGCCAAAATGGATTCACGACGATATCCACCACTTTTCAGTTCACCAGAACCCAGGCGAAGAAAATCACCGAGACCAAACTCCCGGGCAACCTCCGCCAGCGTAGCACCACGGACCATGCAGGCGCGCAGTCTGCTCAATTGGCCTTCCTTTGCCTGAGGAAAACGCTGATAGAGATCATCGGCGATCACAAAATTAACGATGGAGTCGCCAAGAAATTCGAGCCGCTCGTTATTACGACCACCATAACTACGATGAGTCAACGCCAAAACAGCAAGCTCGCTATCCTTGAACTGATAGCCGAGCTGCTGTTCCAGCTTGTCTATGGATTGTTTCACTATTGCCTGATTTTCCTGCTGTTCTTGAATGTCAGAACAGCATCTATATTGTAAATCATTGGGACACGACGCTCATAGTTTACATCAATGATGATGTCATTGCCTTCACGCCGTACTTTTGCGCTATCTTCGATTAGCTCTGGCAGATTGTTAACCTGAAACCCTCTATCCAGCCAGTCGCGGATATCAGCAACTGTCGCATCCTCAACGCCATCACGTTGTTCTATCGAATCCAGCGTTTTCTCAACACTGAAGTTATCATGGTACAAAGGCGTAAACTTGCTAACACAAGTAAACAAGAAGGCCGCAAAAGCCAACCAAGCAACTACGGCGACCATGGATGCTCCGCGCTGCTCTTTCATACCCTTCATGGCAGGTCTCCAGCTGTTCTTCAGATTATCGATCCATTGTTTTTCAGATTAGGCAGATCAAACCAACTCGGCCAGTGCATCCAGATATAGACTGCTTTACCGACAATATTCGCTTCTGGCACAAACCCCCAGTAGCGGCTGTCATTACTGCGATCACGGTTGTCGCCCATCACAAAATACTGGTCTTCAGGTACAGTCCATTCTGTCTGCGGCAGACGATTCTCAATATCCATATCCTTACGGATCTGATGAGTAACACCACCAATGGTTTCTTCATAGATCCGATAAACCAGGTTCCGCCCCAGGCGCGGTTCAAACTCATCACGTAACTCAGCGACAAAGGTCTCTGGCAACATCTCGCCATTCACGTACAAGGTTTTATTACGATAAGTAATTTTATCGCCAGGAATACCTATTACCCGCTTGATGAAGTTGATATTAGGATTCATCGGCTCCTTAAACACCATGACATCACCACGTTGCGGCTCATTCACCGCAACGACCTTGGTGCCAATCACAGGCAGCCGGAGACCATAAGTGTATTTGTTAACCAGAATAAAATCGCCGACCTGGAGCGTCGGAATCATGGATCCCGACGGAATCTGAAACGGTTCATACAGGAAGGAACGCAATACCAGCACGATAAACAGAACAGGGAATACGGACTTCGCGGTTTCCACCATTCCCGGCCCTCTGGACAATCTGCCCAGAGTTTCCTCGTCTGCTTCTTCGACCTGCTCACGGTAACTGGCGACAGCAGCCCGGCGCCTCGGCGCCAGAACCAGAATATCGACAAGCCCGATCAAACCACTGGCAAACACGGCGATTATCAGGATAAGGGGGAAATTAAAGTCCATATCAACCTTTTAGTTGTCAACTTTCAATACAGCCAGGAACGCTTCCTGGGGGATTTCCACGCGACCAACCTGTTTCATGCGTTTCTTACCGGCCTTCTGCTTCTCCAGCAGCTTACGCTTACGGCTAACGTCACCACCATAACACTTGGCCGTTACGTTCTTGCGCAGCGCCTTCACCGTTGACCGTGCCACAATCTGACCACCCATCGCAGCCTGAATCGCTACATCAAACATCTGCCGCGGAATAATCTCCTTCATGGCATCTGTGAGTTTACGCCCCTTACCGGCCGCATTGTCCTTATGCACAATCAGCGCCAGCGCATCGACCTTCTCGCTGTTGATAAGAATATCCAGCTTGACCATTTTCGCCACTTCAAAACGATCAAAGGAGTAATCCAGGGAAGCGAAACCACGACTGACCGATTTCAGGCGATCAAAGAAGTCCAGTACCACCTCACTCATCGGCAAGTCATAGGACACAGACACCTGAGACCCCGTGAACTGCATATCACGCTGAATACCGCGCTTTTCGACACACAGGCTGATGACATTACCCAGGTACTCCTGCGGCACTAGGATATGAGCCTGAACGATGGGCTCACGAATCTCCAGGATACCGGCTGGGTCGGGCAGACGGGACGGGTTATCAATCTCCAGCACATCCTCGTTTTTCATCACGACCTGGTAGACCACCGTAGGCGCCGTGGTGATGAGGTCAAGATCATATTCCCGCTCCAGGCGCTCCTGGATAATTTCCATGTGCAACATGCCCAGGAAACCACAACGGAAGCCAAACCCCAGCGCGTCACTGCTTTCCGGTTCATAAAAGAGGGAGGCATCATTAAGACTGAGTTTCTCCAGCGCTTCACGAAAATCTTCAAAATCATCGGAGCTGACAGGGAACAGACCGGCATAAACCTGCGGTTTCACGCGCTGAAAACCGGGAAGTCTGGCAACTTCAGGCGTCTTGGCATGCGTCAGGGTATCACCCACCGGCGCACCATGAATATCCTTGATACCGGCAACAACATAACCCACTTCGCCCGCCTTCAACTCACCGGTCGACTGCCGCTTCGGGGTAAAGATACCAATATCATCCACGCCATAGACTTCACCGGTCGATTTAACCAGCATTTTGTCTTTCTTGCGCAATGTACCGTTAACCACACGAACCAGAGAAACAATGCCCAGATAGTTATCAAACCAGGAGTCGATAATCAGCGCCTGCAGCTCACCATTGATATCTCCTTCCGGCGGTGGGACAGTCGCCACCAGCGCCTCAAGCACATCTTCAATACCTAAACCACTCTTGGCAGAGCAACGCACCGCATCCGTTGCATCAATGCCAATGATTTCTTCAATCTCTTGAGCAACACGCTCTGGCTCGGCCTGGGGCAGGTCCATTTTGTTCAGCACGGGCATGACTTCCAGCCCCTGCTCAATAGCGGTATAGCAGTTGGCTACCGACTGGGCCTCTACACCCTGGGCCGCATCAACCACCAACAATGCACCTTCACAGGCAGCCAGTGAACGCGAGACTTCATAGGAGAAGTCAACATGACCTGGCGTGTCGATAAAGTTGAGCTGGTAGACCTGGCCATCCTTCGCGGTGTAATCCAGCGTTACACTCTGTGCCTTGATGGTGATACCACGTTCGCGCTCAAGCTCCATGGAGTCGAGCACCTGCTGCTGCATTTCCCGATCACTCAGACCACCACAATGCTGGATGAACCGGTCAGCCAGCGTCGATTTTCCATGGTCAATATGGGCGATGATCGAAAAATTTCGAATATGTCGTAAGTCACTCACCGTGTGTCACTACTGCTCTAAATAGATTAACCCGCCAACCTTGCTAAGGCGGGCGGGTTACGGCTGATGGAAACCTCTGTTAACGCATCAGTCTACCGTATTTACAGGCAGGCCGCTATCCGGGCGTTGAGCGCCAGGTTACCAAGTCCATGGGTTAATGTGCGCTACTCAACCACTCTTACTCCGCCAGGCGGAAAGTGATAAACCCAGGCATCCCACGACGCACCACCAGCATAGAGATGGTTTTGTCTGCCGGAAGCTTTTTCACGATGCTGTTGAATTCCTGTACGCTCTTAACGTCCTGATGGTTGATCTGGGTAATGATATCGCCATTACGCAAGCCAACTGCACGACCTGCTCCACGGCCAACCTGTGTGACCACAAGCCCAGACAACGACTTATCAACACCAAGGCGCTGACGATAGTTATCGTTCAACGGCTCAACATTAATCCCGAGACGGTTATCCTCGCGGCTCTGCACTTGAGGCTTAGCTTTACCCTGCTCATCAGGCAACTCACCGAGCTCGACGCTCTTGGTCATCGTCTTACCGCGACGAACCAGATCAACCTCTACCTTCTTGCCGACCGGTGTGCGACCGACCTCCATGGGAAGATCACTGGAGAACTTGATATCCCGACCATTGAATCGAAGAATAATATCACCTGGTTGCAGACCAGCCATACCGGCAGGTCCCTCTGGAATGACCTGGCTGATCAGCGCACCATGGGGCTTTTTAAGGCCAAAAGACTCAGCAAGGCTACGATCAACATCCTGAATCACTACACCCAGCCAGCCACGAGTTACGTAACCCTTTTCTTTCAGCTGTTCTGCAACGTCCATGGCATCATCAATAGGAATCGCAAACGAGAGCCCCATGAATCCGCCTGAACGAGTGAATATCTGGGAGTTAATACCGATAACTTCACCATCCATATTGAGCAGCGGACCACCGGAGTTACCCGGATTGATCGGCACATCCGTCTGAATAAACGGCACATAGCTTTCAGTCGGCAGGCTACGGTTCAGGGCACTGATAATACCTTTAGTGACTGAGTACTCGAAACCAAAGGGAGAACCAATAGCGAAGACCCACTGACCTGGCTTCAAGTCATCAGAATCCCCAAGGCGAATTGCGGGCAGACGCTTGGCATCCACTTTCAGCAATGCCAGGTCTGAGCGTTTGTCTGCCCCTACCAGCTTCGCTTTGAATTCACTGCGATCATTGAGACGAACGAGAATTTCATCCGCCCCTTCCACCACGTGATTATTGGTCAGGATGTAGCCATCTTCAGAAATAATGAAGCCTGACCCCAATGATTGTGGATGAGGCTGTTCAAACTGGGAGTCATCGGGAATCTGCAACCCGAAATAACGTCGGAAAATTTCCGGCAACTCATCCCCGTAAGGACCATAAAGCTGCCTGTTGGATTGTTTCGGCTTAGATAACGTACTGATATTCACGACAGCCGGCGACGCATTCTCCGCCAGGCTCGAAAAATCAGGCAACTGCTCACTGGCAACCGCCAACTGCATGCCGAGAAACAGGGCGAATATACCGCCAAGCCATCCGGCAACATTCATTCTTGGATATCTCATAAGATCCGTTTCCCCATCTCACCGATGATCAAACATTTCTGATACATTTCACCAGCCAGTCACCACAAACACAAAGATGCTCTGGCTGTCACAGCATGACAATGACATCGTTATGACATCGTAGGCTGATGTTCCGACATATTCTTTACTGCCGTTTCCTGATCCGTTAATTGCCAACTGAGCACGACCGGCTGCAACTGTTTCTGTCGGTTTTCATTGCGGAACAAACGGGCAGTAATCCCAAAGCCCGTTCCCATAACGAGCAAGCTAAACAAAATCAGATAACCTTCCGGCAAACCAAGCCAGTAGCCAAATCCAATGGCAACCACCAAAAACAGCAAAGGTGACAGATAAACCCAGAATGAAGCCGTTAACATGGCGGACTCAGGTATACCAATAACCACCGCATCACCCTCCCTCACGGGAAAGTCACACAATGCGCGGATATGCATATGGGAAGCACTGTGATCGCTGATATGACGCTTGAGCCCCTGTCCACAGGCATTCTTGGCAGAACAGGCGTCACAGGCGGATTTTCTTACGGTTTCCACAACAACCAGCCGCATTTCGACGGCGACAACACGTCCACTTTCTTCAATCATGAATCGTCTTCAAATGCTCTGACGTCTGTTATTGCTACCGCTTACTGCGCCGGTGCCTGAGAGGGCGATTCCACCTGACGGGGTTTAACCGATACGGCAATACGTTCTGCCGTCCCCAGCGGGATCTCGCCGACAACCGTCACATTATAATAAGCATCGCCATTGCGGAAGACCCTGGATAGTGCGGCGGTGGCTCCGGACTGTTCTGACGACTGACTCAACACCCGGGTCATTTCCTCTTCAACAAATACGGAAAATGCCGCCAGACCATCGCTGTACAACAGACTATCCACCGGTTTCTGGCTGACAGGGCTCACCGTTTTCCGATAACCGGTCTTATTAAAACCATCAGGAATCCAGCCCATTTCCCAAGTCAGGGGGCTTTCTTCAGATTCGGCAACAACCGCCGAGCGATCGATCCAGGCATGCTGTCCTGGCGGAATGATATCGCCATTCGGGAGATCGCTCACCGCAAGATCAACAAACTGGAAACGCTCCAGAACCGCGCCTTTGTCACCATGCATTTCAGATTTCAACAATAAGCCGGAGTCATGATCCAGCCATAAATGGTAACCGTAACGGTGCTTGTCCCGGGGCAACAATTCAACATGGCGACCAATGCGATTGGCTATCCGTGCATCCCCGCCAAAACGCAACTGATAAAACTCACCCAACTTCTGGAAATCTGTCTTGAAGCGACCTGACAAGGCTGCCAGATAACCCGGCTTTAACGTCACGCCGCCCTGTCCCTGCCGGATATAGGCGATCTTCTGGCCATCACGGATCATCTCGCGATAAGGGCCGTCCAGGTACACGAGACGTTCTTTTTCCTGGCCATCAACGACACCATGCATCACTTTCAGTGTCAGCAATCCACCAAGATTCTCGTAGATAAAAAAGCCCTGATAATTCTCATTTCTGAAGGATGCCGACATCCGGTCAAGCCATTCAACCGGTGATCCCTGCGGGGCTGCAGCGACTGGCAGAGCCCAGCTCAATACCAGTAGGCCGATCAGTTTCCGTGCGTGCAAAACCATTCCTTCCATCGCCAAACTAGGGTCTCTCAAAGCTGGCAGCCCTGACGAACGGCAACATACCCTGTGCGGTATAAGACGATTGCTGTTCAGCATGCTGTAACATATAGGCACTGAAACGCTCGCGGGCGACGTTATCGGCGAAGACCCGGGCACGGTTCAATTGCGACGGCGTCAGTCCTTTCTGTTCGGTGCCATAACCGGCCAGAACACCCACTGCACCATAATCAGCCACCAGGCTGCCTGTATCCTGGGCAACCGGCTGGACGGGCTCCTGAACTACAGCGACTTCCGGCTGCCCTGCCTGCTGACCGTTCCAGAGCTGAACACCGACAATCACGGCCAGTGTCACGGATGCTGCGACGGCAAAACGCCCCAGCGACTGCCAGCGTCCGGTAAAACGCTCTTCAGTATTAACAGCTGGCTCCTGACCAATGGCATCACTCACAGCAGAAGAGATATCAATTCCGGCAAAGGCATTGTTCTCTTTACGCAGTGTTTCACCAATCAGCTGGTAGCTGAACGCCGTCTGTCTGAAGGCTTCATCTTTCTGCAGATAATCGAGCACCCGATGCATCTCAAGTTCATTCGCTTCGTTATCCATCAGTGCGGATAACGACTCTTTCAGGCGCCGGTCAGGCTGGTTATCGATCGCGGTCATGGGACACCTCACTGGACATGGTCGGCTCTACCCCGTTTCCCCACAGCATTATTACGATTACCCCGATTTGCTCAGCAATGGCTGAATCACTTTATCTATGGCTTCCCTGGCCCGGAAAATACGTGACCGCACGGTCCCTACCGGACAATCCATGATCTCGGCGATATCTTCGTAGCTCAGGCCATCAAACTCCCGCAGCGTCACCGCGGTACGAAGTTCATCCGGCAGGCCCTTGATCACCTTGAAGATCACCGCCTCTATCTCGTCTTTCTGCACATTGTGCTCCGGTGTCTCCAGATCTTTCAGGGGGTACGAACTATCCAGAGTCTCGGTGTTGTAGACGTCGACATCGGTATCCGGCGGACGGCGTCCTCTTGCCACCAGAAAATTCTTGGCCGTATTGATCGCTATACGATACAGCCAGGTATAAAACGCACTGTCACCTCGAAACTGCCCCAGGGCGCGATACGCCTTGATGAACGCCTCCTGGGTCACATCCTGCACTTCCTGAAAGTCATGCACATAACTCCCAACAAGGCCGAGAATCTTGTGCTGATATTTAATCACTAGCAGGTCGAATGCACGTTTGTCCCCCTTTTGAACCCGACTCACCAACTGCTGGTCGGTTTCCTGTGCATCTGCCATAAATTGTCCTCAATTCTTCTGTCCAGGCTTCAGAGCCTAGCGCAAGAACCAACTGCCCTGTTCTAACTCAATAGACAGTATCACTGACCAAAAGTTCCCAACTTTCACAATTTTTTTCGCAAGACTGTCTGAGATGGGATTCAGGGAATCATTTTTCAAGGAAAAACCGCCGTTGGAAAGGCCTGAAATGCACGACTGTTCCGTTTCCCCTTATTCCGTTAGTACCTTTCCCTATAAGACCTGACTGCCTTAATATTCAACTCTAGCAAACATGACACGCGGTATCACAGAACAATGCAGCAGCATCAGTATGACGCCTTGGTGATCGGCAGTGGCGCTGCCGGCCTGACCGTCGCCTTGAATCTTCCTGACACAACCCGGGTAGCCATTCTTAGCAAGGGAGACCTTTCCGCCGGTTCGACCTACTGGGCCCAGGGCGATATCGCTGCCGTACTGGATGAGGGTGACAGCCTGGACAACCACCTGGGTGACACACTCAATGCAGGTGCCGGGCTGTGTAACGAGCAGGCCGCCCGCTTCACCATCCGGCACGGTCGTGAAAGTATTGAGTGGCTTCTGGAACAGGGGGTTCCATTCAGTGAAGCGTCAAACCCTGACAACCTTCATTTGACCCGGGAAGGTGGACACAGCCATCGCCGGATTGTTCATGCTGCCGATGCCACCGGACGTGCTGTATCTACCACATTGGTCGATCAAGTTCGCCAGAAAACGAATATCGACCTTTATCAGGATCAGATTGCCATCGATTTAATCACAACCCAAAAGCTGGGGCTACCGGGTAACCGTTGCCTGGGAGCCTATGTGCTGAACCAGGCCAACGAATCTGTCGATGTATTCAAGGCACGCTTTGTTATCCTGGCAACGGGTGGTGCGAGCAAAGTGTATCTTTATACCAGCAATCGGGATGGATCATCCGGCGATGGCATTGCCATGGCCTGGCGCGCTGGCTGCCGGGTTGCCAATATGGAATTCAACCAGTTTCATCCAACCTGCCTTTATCACCCACAAGCCAAATCTTTCCTGATCAGCGAAGCGGTTCGCGGAGAGGGCGGTCGACTGCTGCTACCTGACGGCACCCGTTTCATGACCCACTTTGACGAACGCGGTGAATTGGCGCCACGGGATATCGTTGCCCGTGCCATCGACCATGAGATGAAACGGCTCGGCAGTGATTGCCTCTATCTGGATATCACCCACCGTCCACGGGACTTTATTCTTGATCACTTCCCCAATATCCATGAGCGTTGCCTGCAATATGGTATCGATATGTCCCAGGAACCGATTCCGGTCGTACCCGCCGCCCATTACACCTGTGGCGGAATCATGGTCAATCATGCCGGAAAAACCGATCTGAACGGACTCTATGCCATCGGGGAATGCAGCTTTACAGGGCTTCATGGCGCCAACCGGCTGGCCAGCAACTCCCTGCTGGAATGCATTGTCTTTGCCAAGTCAGCTACGAGGGATATCTGTCAGCGGCTGGATACGGTCGCAGATATCCATGACATACCCGCCTGGGATGCCAGTCAGGTGACAGACTCTGATGAGGATGTTGTCATCAGCCATAACTGGGATGAACTCCGCCGGTTTATGTGGGATTACGTGGGCATTGTCCGAACTACAAAGCGACTGCAACGGGCATCACACCGGATCAAGCTGCTGCAGCAGGAAATCCATGATTTTTACAGCAACTACAAAATCAGCAGTGACCTGATCGAACTCCGCAATCTGGCACTAGTTGCCGAATTAATCATCCGCTCCGCTATGAAACGCCATGAAAGCCGGGGGCTTCACTTCACACTGGATTATCCTGAAACACTGCCAGTGGCTACAGATACCGTCCTAACCCCGATCGTATCCCTGTGAAAAATGATTCAACAGTAAGCGAACCCGAAGCGCTCTGAAGGCTTCGGGATCCAGCGCATCCGAGAACAGTACGGCGTTATGGGTTCGATACCCAGAACGAAACTGAAGAATGGTCAGAAAAGGGGTGATCAGTGGCTGGCCCGCCAGCTCCACGCGAACCCATCCTGTCGTATCCAATGCGATTGACCATTGCTCACCGGCATACCGAACACCGCTGATAGTACGCGACCTGCCTAACCAGCCCTGCTCACGGAGTGCATCCAGCCAATGAAGCAAAATAAGAAAGGATAATATTGCTGACCAGCCATTCGTTCGAGCAAGCCACGGGGACAACCCAGCAACAAGGTGTGCTCCCGATACCAGCCATAACTGATACCGGGATCGCTTCAAGTGAAGCTCAATGAACGGCTGGTAGACTGCGGGCACGATCAAGGATCATTCTGACCATATGGGAAATGTCCTTATCCTGCGGTTCTTCCTGCTCCATAAACCAGGCAAACAGGTCGGCATCCTCACATTCCAGCAACCGGACATAACGCTGCTGATTCTCCTCTGACAGGGTCGGATAAACCTCCCTGGCAAATGGCACCAGCAGGATGTCCAGCTCCAGCATCCCTCTTCTGCTGTGCCAGAACAAACGATTCATTTCTTCCTGAGTAGTCATTGGCTGCAAACCTGTCAGTAAAAACCGGCCACCATTATAGGCCCTTTTCCAGGTTGGCGGATCATTTCAGAGCCTCCTGTCTTATTTTCAGATAAAGGTAATCCAGGTCATTGTACCCACACGCTTTATAGATAATGCGTTTGATTACCCCGTTAAAGGC
>MUIA01000067.1 GCA_002084115.1 Oceanospirillales bacterium LUC14_002_19_P2
TTATATGGTGGGCCCAGAAGGACTTGAACCTTCGACCTGCCGATTATGAGTCGGATGCTCTAACCAGCTGAGCTATGGGCCCGCGCGGCGAGATTATACGCATAGTGACACTGTGATGACATACCCATGACAGGCTTAAGTCATGACAATTTTGTCGCATGCGTGTGTGCCAGATTATCAGGAATTCTTTCCGATGGGCAATGCCGAATCAGGGCAAAAAGCTGAACTATAGTTTTCTAAGGGATAGCTGTCACACGGAGTGTGTATCCTTTGAGAAGTCTCGCATTAGTCCTGTATGGGTTGTTAGGACTGGCTGTTGGTGCGATTGCCAGCGATGTATCTGATTCAGTTCATCAAACGAACAACTCCTCACAGGCTCGTCAAAAAATTGTCGAATGGCAGCAGTTGGTTGAGCATCTGCGCTCACAGAGTGATCTTGAGCGTCTGGAGCAAACCAATCGCTTCTTTAATAAGCTGACCTTTGTGAATGATGACAAACTCTGGCAAAAAGAGGACTACTGGGCCTCACCCCGAGAGATGTTGTCTGTAGGGGCCGGCGACTGTGAAGATTATGCCATTGCGAAATTCTTCAGCCTGAAACAGGCGGGTATTGATGAAAGTCGTCTGCGCCTGGCCTATGTTCGCTCCCTCACATTGAATCAGGCCCATATGGTGCTGCTGGTTATTCCCGAACATGGGGGTACGGCCCTGATACTGGATAACCTGGTCACCGATATTCTTCCTGTATCAGATCGAGATGATTTAATGCCGGTCTATGCCTTTAATTCCCAGGATCTCTGGCTTCTGGATCGCAACTTTGCTGAACGCTGGGTGGCTGCCGCCTCACGAATTGGGGCGTGGCGGGCGTTTCGCGCACGGGCAAGTGAGTTGTTTTCGGATTAATGGGCAGGAAATGTCCTATCCATCAAAAGGTCTTGGATTAGCAGTCTGACGAATCCCTAACATTTCTCCTCAAACGCTAGTGGTTCTCCCCGAGTTTGCCCATAATACCGACACTCGGGGAAGGCCTGTCAGAATAAAGGAGAAACCATGTCGCTGGACAGATTCAAGGAGCGGTTTTCGGGAGCTGCCAGTTATCTGCGCAATCCGTTTGCCGGCCACAAAACGGTTAATGTACTGATCATTACCCTTGTCACCCTTTTCATCCTGATGAATGTGGTTCTGGGTATTTACTGGAGCCGAGAGCCAGACCTGCTCAATGTCAGACAGGAAGCGGCACAGAAAGCGCAGCAGCTGAACCGTGAGGTCGTGCCGGGTTTCACCGCCACGACAACAGCCATTCGTATTGGTGAAACTCTGCTGGACAAGCCGGGTGGCTATCTGCGCAATGACATCATGCCCCCCAGTGTACTGCTGGATAACATGCCCAACTGGGAGCTGGGTGCTTTGATTCAGCTTCGGGATTTTACCCGCGCACTTCGCAAGGAATTCAGTCGTTCGCAATCCCAGTCCCGTGAAGATGCCGACCTGGCCATTGCCGAACCTCAATTTAACTTTGACTCTAACAGCTGGGCCCTGCCGTCTAGTGAAGGCGAGTACCGTCGAGGCATTAAACGCCTGGATAACTATCTTCAGCGTCTGTCTGATCCTAATGATCCTGCCCAGTTCTACTCCCGGGCAGACAATTTGACGGATTGGTTGAAAGATGTGGAAACCCGTCTTGGTTCACTGTCTCAGCGTCTCAGCGCCAGTGTTGGCAAGGCGCGACTGAATACTGATTTGGCCGGCGATGCAGAGGCTGTACAGTCGACGCCCAGTGAATCAGAAGTTGTTGTTAAAACGCCCTGGTACAAGATTGATGATATTTTCTATGAGGCACGCGGCACCTCATGGGCGTTAATTGCACTGTTGAGCGCCGTGGAAGTCGATTTCGCTGATGTACTGGAAAAGAAAAACGCCCGGGTCAGCCTGCGGCAGATAATCCGCGAGTTGCGTGAAACCCAGGAGCCGCTGGGCAGCCCTATCATTTTGAATGGTGATGGTTTTGGAATGCTGGCCAACCACTCGCTGGTGATGGCGAACTATATTTCCCGCGCCAATGCAGCAATTATTGATTTGCGTAGATTGCTTGAGCAGGGGTAACCCTGCCTTGAGGATGTCATGGTATGAGTAAGAGTAGCAGGCTGGTATATTCCACGGATCAGGGACGGATTCGAGAGGAAAAGCCTGAGGAAGTCCTTCCTGAAGCAGACGGCATTGTTCGTGTAAGACCGGAAAAGAAAGGCCGTGGAGGTAAGACGGTTACGGTGATTACCGGCTTACCCATGACGGGTAATGACTTGAAAGTATTAGCGAAACAACTTAAAAAAAGCTGTGGCGGCGGTGGTGCCGTTAAAGATGGCAATATTGAGTTGCAGGGAGACCATGTTGAAGCCATGGTTGCAGAACTGACGAAGCTGGGTTTTCAGGCCAAACGATCGGGCGGGTAAATACGGTAAGTCATAAAATGCCCCTGTCGTACAAACAGGGGCAGGTTGTTCAACCGAGCTGTACCGGAATGGCGTTCGCGGTATGGTCGATGGTGTTGTCTTTGTTCAGATAGATCAGAGCAGGCTTGTGGTTCTCCAGCTCTTCCTCAGAGTAGCTGGCATACGCGCAGATTATTACCCGATCCCCAACCGACACCTTGCGGGCCGCAGCACCATTCATGGAAATCATCCGTGAACCTTCTTCGCCACGGATAATATAGGTGGTGAAACGCTCACCATTGTCCTTGTTATAAATCTGGATCTGCTCGTATTCACGTAGCCCCGCCATATCCAGCCATTCACCGTCGATGGCGCAGGAACCCTCGTAATTCAAAACGGCGTGGGTCACTGAGGCCATGTGGAATTTGGCCTTGAGCATAATGTTGTGCATTCAATCCCCTCGTATGGAACACTCGTCGGATCGGGGATGGCCCCCGGCGGAGGTCGAAGATTAAACCCTGTCCGCCTGTTCGGCAAGCAGGGTTCTAACGGCAAGTCGTCCGTAGGATTCCTTAGAGGTCAATCTGGATGTTGTCGATCAGGCGGGCACGACCAAGGGCGGCAGCGGCCAGGATGACCAGCTCTTTATCTGCCAGTGTTGCCGGTTGCAACGTATGACGGCTGACGATATTGAAGTAATCTGGCTTGAAACCGGCACGGGCCAGTTTGACGAACGCATCACGATGCAGGGCATCGTAGTTGCGGTCGCCGGCAATGATCGACTCACGGGCTGCGCTCAGTGTCTGGTGCAGGGTTGCCGCTGTCTGTTTCTCTTCCGCAGACAGATAGCCATTGCGGGAACTCAGTGCCAGTCCATTCTCCGCACGGGCAATGGGGGCGCCGATGATTTCCACGGGCAGCATCAGGTCATTGACCATCTTTCTGATGATGCAGAGTTGCTGGAAATCTTTCTCACCAAACACGGCATAGTCCGATTGCACGATGTTGAACAGCTTGGTGACCACGGTCGCAATACCGGTAATGAACCCGGGGCGGCTTTTACCACAATGCATGCCATCCAGTGCATCGACACGAACGACAGTGTGATGTTCTGCACCTTCCGGATAAATCTCATGGGAAGAGGGCGCAAAGACCAGCTGTACATCGTGGGCTTCCAGTAATGCCTGATCTTCCTCAAAGGTACGTGGATAGCTGTCGTAATCCTCATTGGGACCAAATTGCAGCTGGTTCACATAGATACTGACGACGACTTCATCTGCCTGTTCTTTCGCTTTTTTAACCAGCGACAGGTGTCCGTCGTGCAGGTTCCCCATGGTAGGAACAAAGGCGATGCTGCGCCCTTGTGCTCTGGCGCTTCGGATATAGTCCCTGGTGTCGTTTATGCTGTAGACAGTTTTCATTCTGAATAAAATCCGTGTTCCGGTCCGGGGAAGCGGCTTTCTTTGACATCGCTGACGAAAGCGGCGACGGCGTCTTGTGGGGATCCGCTGTCAGTCATGAAGTTTTTGACAAACCGTGGACGACGGCCGGCCGTCATACCCAGCATGTCATAGATAACGAGTACCTGGCCGTCGGTGTCGGGACCTGCACCAATGCCGATCACGGGAATACTGACGGCCATGGTGATTTCACGGGCTAGCTGAGTGGGCACACATTCAAGCAGGAGCAGATTGGCGCCGGCCTGCTCAAGAAGGCAAGCATCTTCTATCATGCGATTGGCGCTGCCGGTATCTTTACCCTGAACATTGTAGCCACCCAGCATGCTGACAGTTTGCGGTGTCAAACCAAGGTGCAGGCAGGTGGGAATGCCACGCTCAGACAGTTTCTTCACGGTCGGACACAACCAGCGCCCCCCTTCCAGTTTGATAATGTCGGCACCTGCCTGCATGAGGGCGGCGCAGTTCATCAACGCCTGCTCTTCCATCGCGGATGCCATGAAGGGCATATCCGCCATCAGCAAGGCACCCTGGTTTCCGCGACTGACACAGCGGGTGTGGTAGACCATATCGTCAATGGTGACAGGCACAGTGCTGGATTGCCCCTGGCAGACCATACCCAGGGAATCACCGATCAGGATCACTTCCGTGCCGTTACTGCTTACCAGGTTGGCCTGCGTCGCATCATAAGCGGTGAGACAGGTGAATTTTTCGCCGGACTGCTTCAGGGCAGCGAGAGTATGCAGTGTAATTTGAGTCATTGGTAATGTTGCCTTGGTCGCCCGACCGTATGTCAGGCAGGCCGTTAATAACCTTTTATATGACGGGAAACGGTAATAGTGGGGCTATATTGGTGGAAACCGGCGCGTATTTCCAGTGGGGATTCGTCTTGTAGTGTCTCTACGGCAGTACCTGACTGACCGACGACATCAATCAGTCAGGAAATATATCGCGTTAAAGTTCTGAGGGCTTGGGGTTGAAATAATGTCGGCCTTTTCTGCATGACATGATTTCTTCAACTAGCTGACGGTAATCCTGCTCGTTGTGAACCAGGTCTATTTCAGAAGCATTCACAATCAGCAGAGGAGATTGATCGTAGTAGTGGAATAACTCCGCATAAGCTTCATTCAGTCGTTTAAGATAACCGTGGCCAATCAGTTTTTCTGCTTCATCCCCCTGTTCGCGGATACGTTCTTTCAGGATATCAACCGGCGCCTGCAGATAAATGACCAGGTCGGGAGTTGGCAAGTCTTTTGTCTGCATATCATAGGCGCGGTTATACAGTTCCAGTTCATCCGCAGAAAGGTACATTTCGGCAAACAGCAGATCTTTCTCCATACAGAAGTCTGACACCCGCACAGAACGGAACAGGTCATTCTGGCGGATTGACTGTAGTTGACTGGCTCGATGAAACAGGAAGTGTAGCTGTGTAGCCAACGCCATCTGTCGTGGATGTCGATAGAAGCGGCTGAGAAAAGGATTATCCTGCGGGCTTTCTTCCAGCAGAATATCGTAATTAAAGGTTGCCGCCAGACGCCTTGCCAGCGTCGTTTTTCCAACACCAATCGGACCTTCCACGGCGATGAAGCGCGGGAAGTCTTCCTTTTCAGGTGTCGGCGATGCGTCTGCAGTATGCGGTAAAGTGGCGGCTTCCATGACAGCTCCTTTCATTCACAACAATGCACAGACTGCCGCTTTATGGCTTGTGTCGTGCATTACTGCGCGTGCCTAAAACTGTTGGGTTCAATGCAAACAGTTTTCGTATTCCAGTGTCATGAACGATGGTGCAGCTGATTTATGCTTCCGTTACCAGACTGTCACTTAGTCGTTCGATTCCTTTCCTATCAATGCTTTGTAAAAGCTTTTTAATGCTTTGTCCAGTCGGGAGTGTGATATCCGGTGCAATATCGGCCAGGGGAATCAGTACAAAGTTGCGCCACGACATCTCTCGATGCGGAACAGTAAGACGTTCAGACTCTATGGTTTCGTCACCATAAAGCAGAATATCCAGGTCCAGTACTCTTGATCCCCACCGGATGGTGCGTACCCGCCCATGACTGTTTTCAATGGCCTGCAGGGCATCGAGTAACTCAATGGGGCTTAAAGTCGTTTCAATGGCTGCGGCGGCATTGATGTAATCAGGTTGTCCGGCAGGACCAACGGGTGCAGTTTGATAATAGGGGGAGACGGTCAGCAGCTTGGATTTCGGCAGTTGTTCCAGGGCGGCGACAGCACTGTGCAATTGCTGCTCCGGTTCATCAAGGTTGCTGCCAAGGGCGATATAGGCCGTGACGGACATCGTGAGATACCTGTAACACATTGCTGCCGGCAGTGGGTGCCGGCAGTCATAAGAGTTCGATGTGGAGGGTTACGCAGGGTTGCCTGGACGCTTGCGAGGACGGCGCCGGCGGCGTTTGCGCTTGTTGCCCGGCACTGAGAGTAGCTGCTTCAGAAGCGCTTGGCGGTCATCATCCCGTGACGAGGTCTGGTAGTCTGTCCACCACTGCCCGGCATCGCCAATGGTTTCGCCTGACTGTTCACGCAGCAACAGGAAATCATAGGCGGCACGGAAACGCGGATGCGTGGCCAGTTCATCAACCCGACGGGGCTGTCGACACTCAAGCCGTGACTGCATTTCCCAGATTTCCCGCATGGGAATGGTGAAACGCTTGGGAACAGCAGTGCGTCGGCATTGCTGGGAAATGACCTGGGTAGCAGCCTGTTGCAGGGCAGGTACCGGCGGCATGCCTTCGTTCTGATAGCGATCACGCACGCGAACCAATGCCGGCCACAGCATCGCGGCAAAGAAAAACGCAGGGGTGACCGGTTTGTCTTCCTGAATGCGGAGGTCGGTATTGTGCAGGGCATTGATGATGATCTGCACGAATTCCGGTGTTTCCTTCAGGCTGGGTTGCGTGACCGGGAACAGGGATTCAAACAGATGGTAATCCTGCAGCAGGTAATAGGTGCTTTCTGCGCGACCTGAGAGAAACAGCTTCAACACTTCATCAAACAGGCGTGCCGCCGGAATATCTTTTAGCAGGTGGGCCAGTTGGGAGATGGGCGCAGCGGTGTTGTCAGCAATGTGGAAATCCAGTTTGGCGGCAAAGCGAATAGCTCGCAGCATTCGCACTGGATCTTCACGGTAGCGGGTTTCCGGATCACCAATCAGGCGGATGGTCCTGTCGTGAATATCCTGCACACCACCACAGTAGTCATGGATACTGAAGTCAGTGGTTGTGTAGTACAGCGAATTCATGGTGAAGTCACGGCGGATGGCATCATCCTCAATGGTGCCGTAGACGTTGTCACGCAGAATCCTGCCTTTCTGGGAGTGGTGGGAGACAGAACTGTCATGTTCATCATCTTCCGCACGATGGCTGGCACGGAATGTCGCCACCTCAATGACTTCGCGGCCAAAGACGACATGGATCAGTTTGAACCGACGCCCGATGATGCGTGAATTCCGGAATAATCCCCTGACGTCTTCCGGTGTCGCATCGGTGGCGATATCGAAATCCTTGGGATGCAGGTCCAGCATGAGGTCGCGGATACAGCCGCCCACCAGGTAGGCCTGATAACCATGGCTGTTCAGTCGGTGCAGGACCTTGAGGGCGTTATCGCTGATATGCCTGCGGGAGATCGTATGCTGATCCCGGGGCAGGATGCTGAGTGTCGGTACCGGCGCCTGAGGTTGGGTATCGCTTTGTTTGCCGGTGACGTAGCTGAACAAGCGATGGATGAATCCGGATCGCTTGCCTGTCATAGTTTCTGGGTATTCCTGTGTACTGCCATGGGGTGACTAATATTCATCGTGAAATCGAAAGCGGCATTTTATCATTCACCCGCAAGCATAGACAGTCTCTATCGTTATGGCAGGTAACCATAGAGTCAGGGCAGGACTAGCCGGAGAGATAGAGCCAGAAAACCATGTCGCCGGGGCATTGTTCCCCCAAGGCGTCCGTGACCACATCACTGGCGCGGGTTTCCTGCATGCTTTCGATCCACGCCTCGTCATCCAGCCGACCTTCGAAATACCAGGCCGGGTAGGAGTGGAGTTTCTTGTCATAGTAGGCCAGTGGGAACTGGATCTGCCGCGGAAGCTGGGGCAGGTTCTGGTGGAAGGCCGTCACACACTGCTTGACAATTTCCTCACTGCGCCGGTTGCGCTTGTTGATATAGATGGCGCTCTCTTCCCGGTATTCATCATTATAAGGTTCCATGAGTTCCAGGAAGCGTTCATCAATGCAGTCTTCGTATGACATGCTGAGCGGTCCTTCGCCATACCCCATGACCTGACAGGCCAGCTCGGCTTTTTTACGGGTTTTGACACTCATGTTGTCATACCAGGGGGCATTCTTGCCCAGCTCATCCTGCGCGGTGACCAGACTGACAAAGTAGAGGTTTTCAGCTGGCGTGAAGCAGTTGGCATCGCCGGTTTGGCGAAGGGGAATGCGAAGGTCTATGTCCGGGTTATTGTTGATATCCCGCTGCCGCTCCAAACGCCTGCGTTCACAATAGTCTTGCGAATCCGTGTATCCCGGAGCCGTTGCGGGTTGCATGGCAAGCTGGTACGGGTTCGCCGTTAGTGTTGTTCCGGGTAGTAGCAGGAGCGCCACCAAGGATAAGACACTCAGTATGTTGCGTGAGACAGATTGTTGAATAGTCATGCCAGTCCCTGCCTGATACTTCCACCTGACTCCTTGGGGAAGTGTGCTTCTCAATTGAATAGTTGTTTATTTACTTATAATAGCGCCATGTTGCGAGCAATTATAGCAACGCTGGGTTTTGCCAGGCGGGATCGCAAACTGACAGAAATCTACAGCAAACGTATTTTTGTCAGCGCTGTTCACTATCCCTTATCTAAGCATATTTAACTGGCTGATTTTTTCCGGGGAATGCCTAGACGTTGTCGCCGCTCCCAGAGGCACTTACGACTGATGCCCAGTTTCTGTGCCAACTCGGTTTCAGTCATTTGTTTCTGGTGTTCCAGGACAAAACGCTGGAAATAGTCTTCAAGGGAGAGCTCATCAGGATTATCGTCATCGCTGTTGCCGGCAGGTCGATCTGACGGTAGGCGGGTGTTGGTATCAATACCGAGAAGATCAGGCGTAATCATCTCATCGTCACAGAGGATGACTGCGCGTTCCATGGCATTTTCCAGTTCACGGACATTACCGGGCCAAGGATAACTACTGATCGTGTCCAGGGTTTCTGGTGTGAACAATTTTTTCTCTATACCCATACGTTCGCAGGTGCGAGCTAACAGGGCGTCTGCAATCAGGATGACATCCTGGCCCCGGTCACGTAGCGGTGGGAGATGCAGTTCGACGACATTGAGCCGGTAATAAAGGTCTTCCCGGAACAAGCCTTCACGAGCGAGTTGTTTGAGATTTCGGTGTGTCGCTGCAATCAGTCGGACATCTACCTTCTGCGATTGCACGGAGCCTACACGACGGATTTCACCTTCCTGCAACACCCGTAGCAGTCGGGCTTGCGCTTCCAGTGGCAGTTCACCGATTTCATCCAGAAACAGTGTGCCTTTGTCGGCAGCTTCTACCAGACCATTCCTGGCCGCTGTTGCACCTGTAAATGCACCTTTCTCATGACCGAACAGTTCGGATTCGATCAGGGTTTCCGGAATGGCGGCACAGTTGACGGAAATCATCGGTGCATCCCGGCGCTGGCTGTTCTCATGCAGAGCTCGAGCGACGAGTTCCTTGCCGGTGCCGGATTCCCCCTGGATCAGAACCGTAGCATTCGTCGGTGATACTTTGCTGATGCGTCGGAAAAGATCCAGCATCGCCTCAGAATCACCAATAATCCCAGTTTCAACATTTTCAGTCGTTGCTGAGGGAGCAGCAGGTTGTCTGGTGGTTTCATTGGCCTTCTCGCGCGACCGGCTGATGATCGTAGTGACCGACTGCACCATTTCGTCATGATCAAAGGGCTTGGCAATATAGTCGACAGCCCCCATCTTCATGGAGTCTACTGCAGAGCGCAGGCTCGCATAGCTAGTCATGATAAGCACCGGCGTATTGCTGGCCAGGCGAATCATTTCGGTTCCCGGTTCGCCCGGTAAGCGCAGATCGGAAACGATCAGGGCAAAGCTGTCGAGATCATGTTGGCGGGCATCTGCCACAGATTCTGCTTCGGTGACTGTGTAGCCATTGCGGGTTAACAGGCGACGCAGTGAGGAGCGTATGACGGCCTCGTCTTCGACAACCAGTATGTGATCCTGATGCATTCTCCGACCTCGACTGTTATTAGACTGTTTCCATATCCCGGTGAGCCGGTGATGGCTCCAGTGTCGTCTGGTTCAGTTCTGCCATATGCCGTGGCAGGCTGATGCTGAACCGGGTGCCCCGATGGGTTTCTTCATCGACCGGTGATTGGATGGTGATTGTACCAAAATGTTCTTCAATAATGCTGTAGACAAGCGCGAGACCTAATCCGGTGCCTTTTCCGGCTTCCTTGGTGGTAAAGAAAGGCTCGAACAGACGGTCACGCAGGTGTTCCGGAATCCCTGAACCATGATCGGTTATCTCCAGGGTAATGGAGTGTTCCCAGGCGATCGTATTGATGGTCACAACGGCGTTTTCCGGTGATGCATCACGGGCATTACTCAGAAGGTTGATGATGACCTGGGTGAGTTTTTGAGGGTCGCCGGTGACGAGCAGCTCAGGATTGCAGTTGTTCACAAAGCGAATGCCCCGATTATCCTTACGCAGGGACAACAGTAAGGTCGCTTCATTGCTGCATTGGTACAGGCTGACTGGTTCGATCGTCAGACTTTCCGAGGTTTGACCGCTGTGTGCAAAATTAATCAGGGAATGCAGAATCCGGCTGATACGCTTGGTCTGGTCAAGTATCTGTTCAGCGACTTCGCGGGTATCCTGGTCATCGGACAATGTCCTTAGCTCCTGGGCGAGACAGTCGACACCGGTTAAAGGATTGCCGATCTCATGGGCAACACCGGCAGCCAGTCGGCCTATGGACGCCAGTCGTTCACTGTGAATCAGTTTTGCTTCCAGCATCTGTGTGTCCGTCAGGTCTTCCAGCAGAATCACCAGTCCCTGGTCGGTTTCGGCTTTGGATTCACTGATGGTGGCCTTGTGGAGATTGAACCAGTGGGGTTGCCCCGAAATGGTCAGTTTTTGTTTGTGCTGGTGGCGCGAGCTGTCGTCAATAAATGTGCTCAGCAGGGAACACCAGGGTTCATCAATGCTATCAAGTCTGGAGCCAACCGTGTTGTTGCCGGATATACCTGTCGTATGTTCCATGGCCCGGTTCCACATCAGAATTTCACCATCACGGCCGAGGGAGCAGACGGCCATGGGCAGGTTTTGCAAGGTCCTGCGGTGATAACGACGCAGGCTATCCAGCTCTGCCGCCAAGCCGGTTAAACGGTAGTGATAGTCTTCAAGGCGGTTCTCAATGAAATTGATATCTTCCGTGATATAAGCGTCTGCCTGTTCTTCATAGGGTAACCAGCGATTCAGTATTTCCTGTGCAACGCTGGGACCCATTAGCCCGGATAAATTAGCTTCAAGGCGGTCTCGTAAACGACGAAGTGCATAAGGGCGACGTTCATTGATGGACATCTTCAGGTCATTCAGCGCCTGGGCCACTTCACGTTGAGCCGTATAGGTGCCAAGTGGCTGTGACAATCTTTCCTGAAATTCTTTAGGCGATGTGGCGGAGACTGTTCTGCGACTGGGTCTGTCGAGAATTTGTACGGAGCAGGCTTCGGCCGCATTCTCTTCTTCCCGTGAAATAGGCGAACTCATTGATACCAGAATAAACACAATGATATTGGCTGCCAGAGATGTCAGTGTCGCCCAATGCCATGTGTTGCTGGTGAGCGAAATCTGAATCCAGTAGAGATCAATGGCATCCAGGTTGCCGGTCAGCGGGATCAGCATGGTGACAAACCACACGGTCATGCCTGTCACCAAACCACAGATAAAACCTTTCCGGTTTGCCTGAGGCCAGTACAGCGTTGCCAGTACACCAGGCAGGAACTGCAGGGTTGCGACAAAGGCGACAATCGCCAGATTCGTCAGATCCTGCTGTGCTTTCAGTAATCGGTAGAAGCCATAACTGGTGAGTATGATGGCGGCAATCAGTAGGCGTTTGGTCCACTTAAGCCAGCGATAAATGTTGATGCTGGTGGGTGGCTGATAAACAGGCAGAACCAGATGGTTCATTATCATGGCGGATAGCGCCAGTGTGGTGACAATCGTCAATCCACTCGCTGCAGACACGCCGCCGACGTAAGCAATAATGCTAAGTGCAGGCGACTCCATGGCAAGCCCGATGCCCAGAATGAAATATTCCGGGACTGCTGACGTCTCCAGTCGTAGACCTCCCCAGAGAATCAGTGGGGGAGAAATACTCATAACCAGAAGAAACAGTGGTAAACCCCAGCTGGCCGCATTCAAGTGACGGGGATTAAGGTTCTCATTGAATGCCATATGGAACATGTGGGGCATGACGATGGCGGAGGCAAAGAACATCAATAGCAGCGTACGCCAGGGGCCATCCTGCAGCGGCGCGTGTAAAGACGTCAGTACTTCGGCATTGATATCCAGCCATTGTTGCAGACCCTGGGGGCCATCAAACACTTCAAATAAGATGACGCCACCAATTATCAGCATGGCCACGAGCTTGATGACGGATTCCATGGCTATAGCGAAGACCAGTCCGTGGTGTTTTTCACGGGTGGCAATATGTCGGGTGCCAAACGCCATGGCAAATAACATGATGATCAGGCAAAAGCCAAAGGCTAGGCGCTCCTGGGAGGATTCCATGGTCATGATATGGATGGTGTCGGCGACCGCCTGTATCTGCAGTGCGAGCAATGGCAGTGCTGCCAGTAACATGAAAATGGTGGTCAGTGTACCTGCCCAGGTGCTGCGAAAGCGGAATGCAAAAATATCGGCCAGTGAGCCCAGTTGGTAGGTTCGGGTAATGCGCAGAATCGGTGACAGCAAAACAGGAGCCAGCAGATAAGCGCCGCATATCCCAAGGTAGTAGGCGAGGAAAACAAAACCGAATTGATGTGCCAGTCCGATCGTACCAAAGAATGCCCAGGCACCGGCGTATACTCCCAGTGACAACACATACGTCAACGGGTGGGCAATGAAACGTTCGGGAATCCAGCCTTTTTCGGTTACCCAGGCACAACCAAACAGGAACAGCAGATAGGCAATACTGATGCCCGTCAGCTGGCTCAGGTCAAAACTCATCCTGCCCCCTTCTGGTCTGCAGCAGGAAGCCCGCAACGATGAGAATGAACCAGAGTATCCAGGGACGGTACCAGCCTTCAGCAGACTCTATCCACCATTGCATGATGGCGGGCGAAAAGAGGTAAATGCCAATTACGAGTAAGAGTACCAGCCGGTGGAGATACATAACCTGCTATGAGACCTGACTGCCTGTAATGAAGGCTCATGGTAAACGGGTGAGCAGGAAAGGGAAAGGCGCAGCGAAAGGCTATCGAAGATTTTGCAGAGGAGAGTGTTAGCGTATGACCCGGGACATTCTCAATAACTGTGAACCAATGAGAAAACCACTGGCGCGGATTGCCTTGAGATTGACAACCAGCCTGATTCTATCCTTGCTTTCATTCAGTTCGAACATGCCGCCGTTTGATGCAAATGCGGGGATATCGCTGACGGTCAGCACAGGCTGTTTATTCAGCAGTCGGATCAGTTCATGAAACTGGTGGGCGGCGGAATTATTGATAAACGCCAGATGACATAAATCGGTTTTCTTTAACGCTTCGTAGTATATGACGTGTACTTGCTTGCCTGATAGCTTCTTGCCACTGAGTGCTTTTAGCTTACGGTTGATCGGTCCCTTTCCAACCATACAGACTCTTAGCGTGTTATTGGTGAGGGTTTGCGCCGGCCACTGAACATACTTGAGAGGCTGTCGCGAAACCAGTATCAACGGGTAATATACACACAGCTGCAGATAGCCCGTAACGACCAATGACAACAAAGCAAAAAATTGACCTCTGCCGAACTCCACAATTCGATTTTT